>NZ_CAMYIP010000054.1 GCF_947258525.1 uncultured Eudoraea sp. | reverse complement strand
AATATCTGTCAAATTTATTTAAATACTTTCTTAATCTTGGGCCGGGTGAAATACCAAATCATCGTAAGACAAAAAATAAGATCGACGCAGATAAATGTAATCATTGAAATTTTAAAGGTAATTTTTATGTTTTGCGGAAGCCAGCATAATATCGTTCCTCCTTTTTCAAAACTTTATAGGCAGAATCATTAAAACCAGCTTTTATCATCAATTCATTAACCTTATCAATATCGTAATCTGCTCTATGCAAGGATATATTCTCATTTTCAACAATGGCAAATGCCGCTTTAGGATTACCATCTCTTGGCTGCCCAACAGAGCCAGGGTTACAGTAGATTTTATCTTTGTACACTTGCAAAGTTTGAATGTGGGTATGGCCAGATATAAATATCTTTCCTTCAATTCTTGAAAAATATTCTTCAGATGGTTCAAATAAGTATTCATCAATGGGATCTGACCAACCACCGTGAACCATATGAATATTCCCCACAAACCGTTGAATGTCATTTGATTGCAACCATTTAATATTTTTCTTGGTTATCACTTTTCGCTGGTACTCCAGGGTATCATTAACGCTGTTATGTCTTGGGCAAAAACCGCCACTTGCCATATACCAGTCATGATTACCCATTAAACTAGGAATGTTTCGTTTTATTAATTCTTCACAGCATTCATTAACCTGAGAATAATATCCCACTACATCCCCTAAGCAATAAATTTCTGAAACATTTAATCTATCCAACTCTTCGAGCACGGATTTAAGCGCTTCGAAATTCCCATGTATGTCTGATATTACCCCAATCTTCATGAATAAAATATATGTTCTTCAATATACCTAATTGCCTTCCCCTTTCTAATCTTAGGCTGTTTTGGAGATTTTCCATCCAAATAATACTCAACCGCCATAAGAGCTTCGTTATATCCAAAAGCACTCCGCATGGCTGTTGATGAGGAAAAGCGCGGATTGATCTCTAATAGATGGTACACACCCTCATGAACCCTAAACTGAAAATTGGTAGGCCCTACTGGCTTAAAAATTTTACAGAGCTCCAAAACCGCTTCTTCTATTTGTTTATCCTCTACGACCTCTGCCTTATTGGTATACCCTTCATTTGACAAATTTCTTCTAAAGGTAATTATGGCATAATAGCCTCCTTTTCCGTCGCAGAATGCGCCTGTAGTATACTCTCCATCGTCCTTGCCAATCAAAGGCTGTACCAATAATTTTTTACCGATTTCTTCTTTATGTAATTCAAAGGTTCCTTGATTGTGAACCTTAACAATCCCTCTGGAGGCCATCCCATGTCTGGGTTTTAATAATAATGGTAAGACAAATTCCCCATCCAAGTCATTAAAGTCGGAACAAAGCGTTGTTGGGATAACATAGGGAGAATTATTGGTTTTCATTACCTTATAAAATTCCCATTTGTCATTGCACAACGAAATTAAGTCTGGATTATTGGTTACAACCTTGGTCCCGGTTTCCTTTAACAAATTACTATTTTCGGCCCAAAAGGTAACGTCTATCTCAAAAGTTGGAATTATTAAATCGATTTCATACTCCGAAATAATTTTCAACAATATATCTTTAAAACCCTCCGAAAGGGTCAAAGGAACCTGAAGTACAATGTCACAAAATTTAGGAGCTACGGAATCTTCATACTCATAAATTGTAGTGCCAATTAGCTTATACGGGGTTTCAGATCTTCTAAGGGATTTTAAAACACCATAACCCAATAGTCCACAAGCGCCGGATACCAAAATATTTTTGGACAATCGATTAAAAATATTTAATTCAGAATTCTTTTAAACAACTAAGTTAATCAATTTGAGAAACAATAAACGGGTAGTGATTATCTTGTTAAAAACGGATGGTTGTATACCGGTGATATAGCAAAAGTTGATGAAGCTGTTTACATCTATATTGTGGCACGCAAAAAAGAGATAATAAAAGTTGGCGTAAAAAGAGTAAGGCTAAAATAAATAGAAGAAATTATCCACTCTCTCCGGATGTTGCAGATTGCACTATAACGGGTATTTATGATGAAATTTTAGGTGAAGCAATATCACAATGATCAGAGGGTTTACTATGTATCATCCAGTGGTGGCTACACGGTGGTGCAGGTACCATTGTTCTCCATTTACCGGAAGGTGGGGAAGAGGTTAAAATTGGAGATCAGACCTATGTAAAATTTGGGGATATCTACTACCAGCCTATACAACTGGATGGGGAAGATATGTATGAAATTGTAGATGTGAAGGAAGAGGAATAGTTTAGGTTGAAATATGGTAACCTTAGGTGAACAGGAACAATTGGTAATTCTATTGCCTGGTATGGTGAAGGGATTCACTAAAAGAGTGATTACTCCTAAAAAGTCTTAACAATTTAGTATAAAGCCTATTTTTTATCCGAACCATAACCATACCCATGGCCATAATTATAATGCCTGGCTTTCCCAAAACCTACATCATTTAAGGCATAAGCCATATTCTGCAGCTTTTTGGTTTTGTTAAGGTTTTTTGAATATTCCAGCAATTTCTTATCTGTAAACCCTGCACGAGCCACAAAGAGGGTGAGATCTGCATATTTAGAGATAAGCATGGTATCTGTAACCAATAAAGTGGGAGCTGTATCTATAATGATATAATCAAATTCCTCTTTTACAGCCTGGATGAATTTTTCAAAGCCTTTACCCGATAAGAGTTCAGGGGCATTTGGGGGTATTTGACGGCTATAACAGACTTTGATATTTAGTTCGTTACTAAATCCTTCATTAATAACGTTCTGCCAATTCATGGAAGGCTTAGAAAGATATTCAGAAAGTCCATTAGTTTTTTTAAGAATATCCAAATGCATATGAAGCTGGGGGTTTCTAAGATCTGCTCCAACCAGCAATACCCGCTTTTTTAAACTGGCATAAGCCATGGCCAGATTGAATGCCATCAACGTTTTTCCCTCCCCTTTTATGGAAGAGGTCACATAAATAACCTGTCCCAAATCCTTTTCTTTCTCAGGCAGATGATGATTCACACTGGTACTCAACATCCTGAAAGACTCCGCCAGGATAGAGCGGTCATGAAACCCTTTAATACTTTTATTTCCCTTTAAAAATGGAATCTCTGCCAGTACCGGGATATCAGGACTTAACTTTTCCAAATCTGTGCGATCGTGGATTTTGGTATCCAGGGAAAACCGGATAAACAATATTAAAAAGGGTAAAAACATCCCTAACAACAAAGACAAGGGATAAACTATGATCTTTTTAGGAGATATAGGTTCACTGCTTGTTATAGCGTAATCTACTACCTTAATGGAGGGTGTGGTCGTTGCCATGTTAATAGCCGCTTCTTCACGTTTTTGCAACAATAAAAGATACAGTTGTTCTTTAATGCTTTGCTGTCGTTCAATGCCACGAAGCATT
>NZ_CAMYIP010000053.1 GCF_947258525.1 uncultured Eudoraea sp. | reverse complement strand
GTAATACATTTTATCCTATAGGTGGCCAGAACAGCGGAGCTGATGAAGGTTTTGCTACAAGCCGTATAGGAAATGAGGATGCAAAGTGGGAAACAAGTACAACAACCAATATTGGTTTTGATGCTACTATTATTGACAACCATGTAGATATTGAATTCGACTGGTGGAAAAGAGATACAGAAGACCTGCTATTTGTTGTTCCATTGGCAGGTGTCACAGGTAATTTTGCGAGTGCACCATCCAGAAACGTAGGAAAAATGTTCAATCGGGGGATTGATTTAAGAGTGGTGTGGAACGGCAACTTTACTGAAGATTTTAGATTTGAATTTGCCGTTAATAATACCTTCCTTAAAAACGAAGTTGTGGCATTTGCACCGGGAATCGACTTTTTGGACGGAGATACTTTTAGAGGAATAGCTCCAACAAGGAATCAGATTGGTAAGCCCTTATCTTCCTTTTTTGGTTATGATGTCATAGGATATTTTGAAAGTGCTGCAGATGTGGCAAGTTCTCCTGCACAAGATGGCGCCGGCGTAGGTAGGTTTAAGTATAGAGATGTTGACGGAGATGGTGCGATAACACCAGATGACAGGACTTATCTTGGTGATCCCATTGCTAATTACAGTGGTGGTGCAACCATAGATTTGAAATACAAGGATTTAAGGATGGAGATGTTCTGGAACTGGTCTACCGGTCTGGAAGTATTTAACCAATCTAAATGGTTTAGAGATTTCTTTGGTACGTTTGAAGGTTCTGCAAAAGGTGTTGCCGCTTTTCAATCGTGGACTCCGGAGCTAGGTAACAGCGCAGCTGCTCCTATCTGGGAAAGTGCCTCTAACCTTAGTACCAGTGGAGCTTCCAACTCCTGGTATGTTGAAGATGGTAGTTATGCAAGACTTCAGAGACTTGCCTTTACCTACTCCTTTAGCCAATTGGTTGACAATTCCAATACACTTAGCAGATTTGATGTAGGAATTTCTGCAAACAATATCTGGACCATTACCGGTTATAGCGGTTTAGACCCGGTTGTTGGTGGAGATGCTGATGTACGATTTGGTATTGATGTTGGTAACTATCCGGTTACGCCATCATATTTGATAAATGTTAATATTGGACTCTAAGACCATGATTATGAAAAATTATGAAAAATTTTTAATTATATTTGAAAAAAAAAGTTATGATGACAATTAAAAAGATTAAACATTTCGGAGTGTTCGTTATGTGTGCCCTGGTTTTGGGTATCTCATGTAGCGATGAATTTTTAGAGGTGCCACCTGCCGGTTCATTGGCTGATGCCCAGTTAGGAACAAAAGATGGTATTGAAGGACTGCTCATTGGTACGTATTCTGCATTGAATGGCGTATTTGGGAACAGGTTTGAAGGACCTAACCATTGGATTACCGGTTCTATTTTGGGCGGTGAAGCCAATAAAGGAACGGATGCCGGGGATTATTCAACGATTAACCCTATTCAGCGTTATGAAACTGATCCCACGAGTGGAGATTTAAATAACTTTTGGCGCGGTCGTTTCGAAGGCGTAGCCAGGGCTAATAGGGTTCTCGCAACTGTTACTGCCAACCCGGACGCATTAACAGCGGCCGACGAAGCCAGAATTACCGGCGAAGCACGACTGTTACGAGGTCACTTTTACTTTGATCTACAGAAGCATTATGGTAGCATCCCGGTTTTTGATGAAACCGTTCCAGCAGAGGAAGTAATCCTCATTCCTAATACAGGGACAGCCTGGGCACAAATTGAAGCAGATTTCCAGTATGCTTATGACAACTTACCTGCGGTAACTGATGCAGGACGTGTAAATAAATGGGCTGCTGCAGCTTACATGGGCAAAGCTAAATTATTTCAGGGGAAATTCTCGGAAGCCATAACATGGTTTGATGATGTTATTGCCAATGGGGTTACCTCCAATGGTTTGACGTATGCTTTATTGGATGATTATTCGCAAATTTACAATGCCGAAAATGACAACCACGCAGAAGCTGTTATGGATGTTGAATCTGCCAATAACACGGGAAGTACCGCAAATGCAAATTATTTTGATGATCTTAACTATCCTTATAATACTGGTCCTGACGGTCCCGGTAACTGTTGTGGGTTTTTCCAGCCTAGTCTTTCAATGGCCAATTCCTTTAGAACACAAGCAAATGGATTGCCGTTGTTAGACGGATCCTACAATGATTCTGCCAATGAAGTACAAAACAGTTTTTTCCATGTTGTTGTTAACGGTAACGATGAAACTACGTTTGTACCGGATTCTGGTCCTTTAGACCCAAGAATTGATCATTCCATTGGTAGAAAGACAATCCCTTACTTAGATTGGATAGCGCATCCCGGTTCTGCCTGGATCAGAAGTTTCCCTTATGCGGGTCCTTACTCTCCTAAGAAATATATCTATTACAAATCACAGGAGAATACGTTTACAGATGGTAGTTCCTGGACTCGTGGTTATGCGCTTATGAATTACACTATTATTCGCTATGCAGATGTACTTCTTATGGCTGCAGAAGCAGAGGTAGAAGCAGGATCACTTACCAAAGCACTAGATTATGTAAACCAGGTAAGGAGAAGAGCTGCTCTTTCTGAGCATTGGGTTAAAAACCCTGATGGTTCAAATGCCGCTAACTATAACATCTCTGAATACACTGCTGCTGATTTTGCCACACAAGACGCTGCAAGAACTGCAGTCCGTTTTGAAAGAAAGCTTGAACTTTCAGGAGAGGGTCACCGTTTCTTTGACCTGGTTCGTTGGGGTGTAGCCGCAGAAGAATTAAATGCATATTTGGCATACGAGGGTCAGTACCTGGTTACCAAATTTGGAGGGGCAAGTTTTACTGCGGGTAAAAATGAACTTATGCCTATTCCACAAGCACAAATAGATATTCAGGGTACTGATGTTTTATCTCAGAATCCCGGGTACTAATAAATTTATACTTCTATTTTATAAAAGGCCGCTGAAAAGCGGCCTTTTTATTTGTCCATGTGCCTAGGTTCTTGCATTTTTGTATGTTGATTAAAAAACAAGTTCCATGAGAATATATAAGTTTATAGCAGCTATTGGCTTATTATCAATACTAATTACAAGCTGTGATGACGCGAAAAAAAATACTGCGCTATTTCAAAGTGTTCCTCCACAAAATTCCGGGCTCTATTTTAATAATGCATTGACCGAAAATGATTCTATCAATATCCTTGATAATGAATTTGTTTATAATGGTTCTGGCGTAGCACTGGGAGACCTGGATGGCGATGGATTAGATGATATTTTCCTGGCTGGCAACCAGGTAGATAACAAATTGTATCTTAACGAAGGTGCGTTGAAATTTAAGGATATATCTAATAATGCAGGAATTAATAAACCAGATTCTCTGCTATGGTCATCAGGCGTATCTATCATAGATATTAATCTTGATGGGAAACAGGATATCTACATTTGTAATACATTCTATAAAAATCCTGAAAGAAGAAAAAATCTGCTGTACATTAATCAGGGTAATAATGATGAAGGTTCTCCCCTATTCAGAGAGATGGCCGGTGAATACGGAATTGCAGATACTACATACTCCTCTCATGCTCAGTTTTTTGATTATGATAATGATGGTGACCTGGATCTTTTTATTGGTGTAAACAGGATTGAAGGAATAAACCCTAGTCAATTTAGTCCGCTGGAGGACGACGGAACATCGCTCAGTCGGGACAAGCTCTATGAAAACAACTGGGATGATACTTTGGGACATCCTGTATTTAAGGATGTATCGGATGAAGCCGGAATTCGGTTTCACGGATATAGCCATAGTACACTAATTCACGATTTTAACGATGATGGCTGGATGGACATTTATGTGGCAAATGATTTTCTGAGCAATGACCTTATTTATATAAATAATCAGGATGGGACGTTTACAAATCGTGCAGGAGATATATTCAAGCATTTTAGCCTTTCTTCCATGGGGAGCGATATTGCTGATGTTACCAATAACGGGCAAATGGATATTTTCACTTCTGAAATGCAGCCGTATTACAACAAACGAAAGAAATTATTCCAGGGACCCAGCAGCTATCAGAAAGAAATTTTTACGAAAAAGTACAACTACGAGTCCCAATATACCAGAAACACTCTACAACTCAATCTGGGTGTCAATCCGGAAACAGGACTCCCCATATTCGGGGATACCGGTATGTTTGCCGGAGTCCAGGAAACAGATTGGAGTTGGGCGCCACTTTTTGCAGACTACGACAGTGACGGCTGGCAGGATCTGTTTATCACCAATGGATTCCCAAAAGATGTAACCGATAGAGATTTTGGGGATTTCCGTATTACAGCCAGTAGATTGGTTAGCAAGGAAAAGCTGATAGCTGCTATTCCTGAGATAAAAATTCCCAATTTTATGTTCCGAAATACGGGAGACTTAAATTTTGAGGATGTTACTGATTCCTGGGGCCTTAATTTTGGCACTTATTCCAATGGTGCTGCCTATGGAGATCTCGACAATGACGGGGATTTGGATTTAGTCATCAATAATATCAATGATCCTGTTTTGCTAATGGAAAACAGGCATACTCAAATGCATCCTGAAAGCCATTATTTAAGGGTTAAATTAAAAGGTTCTGATAAAAATCCGGCTGCATTTGGCAGTATGGTTGAAATTTATTCAGAGGGTATTCATCAGAAGAAGTCTTTAATTTCGGGGCGCGGTTATCTCTCAAAACCTGAAAGTGTGTTACACTTTGGACTTGGTACTACATCCCATGTAGATTCTATAAGAATTATTTGGCCGGGTGGTGGTGTTCAAAAACTGCAAAGACAGGAATCAGACAGAGAACTTGAGATAGCATATAATGAGGAATTGCTGGAACCCAATATAAAAAAGGATTCCTTATTTATTCCTTTGTTTAAAGAAGCAGCCAACAAGTATAATCTGGTATATGAAAGTCGGGATCTTGACTTCATCGATTTTAATTTTCAGCGTACACTACCCCATAAATTCTCTCAATATGGTCCATCTCTTGCTGTAGGTGACATAAACAATGATGGACTGGATGACATGTTCCTTGGAGCCAGTAGAAAATTTGCCGAAACCTGGTTTATACAGCAAAAAAACGGATATTTTATTCAAAAGGAAGTTAATTATAAACAAGGTGCTGAATTGGAAGAAGAAGATGCAGGCACCCTGCTCTTTGATGCAGACGGGGATCAGGATCTGGATTTATATATAGCCCGTGGATGTGCTCAGTATCCGCCGGGGAATATATTATATAAAGATATTCTCTTAATTAATGACGGAAACGGAAAATTTTCAGAATCTGTTGATGGAATCCCGGATATGAGAAGCAATTCATCTGCTGTAAGAGCTGCAGATTATGACAGGGATGGAGACCTCGATCTTTTTATAGGTAGCAGAGTACTTCCAATGGCTTACCCCAAGGCCGACCGTTCTTATATACTAAGGAATGAAAGTACAGAAGGTAATGTTCGTTTTATTGATGTAACTGAGCAGGTATCACCTGAATTACAATATCCCGGGCTTATAAGTGATGCCCTATGGACTGATTTTAACGGGGATTTTTGGCCCGATCTTATTTTGGCCGGGGAATGGATGCCTATTCGTTTCTTTGAAAATAGAAATGGAACCCTGCATGAGATCACCGATTCCAGTGGAATTCAGGATAATTCGGGCTGGTGGAATAGTCTGGCAGCGGCGGATTTGGATAATGATGGAGATACAGACTATGTAGCAGGCAATTTGGGTAAGAATATTTATTTTAAAGCAGATAAAGATACCCCTGTGCGGTTATACGCTAAGGATTTGGACGATAATGGAATGATAGATCCACTTATGTCTTATTATCTCAGAGATAGTGTAGGCACCAAAAAAGAATACCTGTATCATTCCTGGCAGGACGTTGTAAAGCAGTATGTCGGAATTCGAAAAAGATTCAACTCCTTTGGAGAATTCGGTGAAGCCACATTACCGGAAGTTTTCCCGGATGGATTATTAGACGATGCCATGAAACTTACTTTTAACTATATGCAAACTTCATGGATTGAAAATCTTGGAAATGGGAGGTTTGAAAGTCATCCCCTACCTATTGAAGCACAACTTGCACCTGTTTATGGCATTGTAATCAGCGATTTCAACAATGATAATTTGATGGATATTACATTGGTTGGAAATGATTTTGGTATGGAAGTACAGCAGGGCCCCGCAGATGCTTTTATAGGCATGGTTTTAAAGAACAAAGGAAATGGAGGTTTTGAAGCTGTATCACTGGAGGAAAGTCATTTCCTGGTCCCGGGTGATGCAAAAAGTCTGGTGCGGTTAAGCATAGCTAATGAAAAGTCTGTACTGGTTGCTTCACAAAATAATGATTTCTTAAAAGTCTATGAAACAACAACAAATCCGAGTCCTAAGCTTATCCCGCTAAAAGCAAACGAAGTTAAGTGTGTCCTATATTTTAAGGATAACAGCAGTCAGACACAGGAGTATTACTGGGGTTCCTCGTTTCAATCCCAATCAACCCGTCATATAGAAGTGAGCCAGAATGTAAGTCGGGTGCAATTCTTTGACAACGCCGGAAAAGAAACTCGTGCACTAAGTTTTTAGTGCTCGTTTTTATGCTTAAAATCTCCCCAGCGGTATTTAACAGTTCGCTTTAAAGGGATATTCATCCCGTTTGTTGCTTCCAGCCAATCATATATAGCAGCAGACATGGATTTTGCAATTTCCTGTTTGTCCGGATCTGCTATCAAATTGTACATCTCTTCGGGATCGTTCTGTAGATCGTATAATTCATTTCTATCCCAGATTCCGTGATACTTAATGTATTTGTATTGATCTGAACGCATGCCAAAAACGGTTGGAGTCATTGGAAAATCGTACTCCCAGTAATATTCATAAAATATTTCTTTTCGTGAAGCCTCATCTGAATTACCGGTTAAAATTGGGATAAATGAAACTCCCGGCATGTTATCAGGCTGTTTAACGCCAGCTTCGGACAGGACAGTAGGTCCAATATCTATATTCTGTACCATTTGCTGTGGAGTCTTGCCTCCTTCAAACAATTCCGGACAACGAACCAGTAATGGAACCTTAACAGACTCTTCATAAAAATGTCTTTTATCTATCAGTCCGTGTTCGCCCCAACTAAAACCGTTATCCCCCATATAAATTACAAGGGTTGATTCATCAATTCCTTCTTTTTTTAGATACTCCATAACTGTGCCCACACTTTCATCAACCCCGAGGAGCGTTTCGCAGTAATCTACGACCATTTCATATAAGTCCCGGTTGGAATGGTACATATAGTCCACTCCATGCCAGCTAATACGTTGGTCAGCCACCCATTGCGGCCATTTTAAATCCCTGTATTTCCCAGTTTTAGTTTGTTCATAGGTTGCAGGCAATTTTATCTTTTTGCCCTTGTAGATACCTTTATGTCTCCTCGCCGGCTGAAAACCTGCGTGAACTGCCTTATGTGAGAGATATAGAAAGAAAGGTTTGCTCTTATCTCTTTTTTCCATCCAATCTACGGCGTGTTCCGTTAAGAGATCAGTGATATAAGTAGAATCCTTATAGGCTACTCTTTCTCCGTTAATGTTTAAGGTGGGATTATAGTATACCCCTTGTCCCCGAAAACTTTCCCAATGGGTAAATCCTGGCTGAGGTTCATCGCCATGGTCTCCCATATGCCATTTTCCAAAAAATCCTGTCTGATATCCCGCTTTTTGAAGATACTCAGGGAAATAAGTCAGATTCCCGGGATCAGGAGCCTGGTTATCCACAATAGTGTGACTATGGGAGAACTGCCCGGTTAAGATAGAAGCCCTGCTCGGGGAACAGAGAGAAGTAGTTACAAACGTATTAGGCAGGTATGCCCCTTCAGAAGCCAATTTATCCATATTTGGTGTTTGCAACCATGGAACTTTCCCTGTGAAACCCATATAGTCATACCTATGGTCATCGGTAAGTATAAAAATTACATTTCTAGGCTTTTTCTTTTGTACGCTACTTGAATCGTTTTCAATTGTCGTTTTTGCAAAAGTCATTTCAGTGCTTGCAGAAAGTATCCACACACCTAGTAAAGCGATAATAGTTTTAAGTATTCTCATAATTTGATTATTTTGATTCTTGTTCCAGAAAGCCCAGTATGTAAGTCAGAGGAGCATTCCAGTTTAAACATATTTCATTGCTTGCATAGCTGTCCTCGTGATCTGTCCAGCTTTTCATTGGGGGCGTATTTTCAGGATAAACAACCCCGTCAGAAACATCCTGTTTGTCATTATTAGGGCCCCCTGAGAGTAGTCCCGGAACCGGATCCACTATTCCATCCGCGGCGCTTTGCCTGTGATGAATAAACATAGGCGGATTATCACCAAAACCAGTTACAAAGCTGTATCCTACAGCGTTGTTTCCGAGGACATAATCTGCAGCTTGCCTCACTGCAGTTAAATATACCGGCTTGTTTTCCAGACGGTAAGCCTGCGCAATAATCATTGCCGTATTCAGAACGTCGCTATTTGATCCCCATTGAAAATCTTCAACACACTGAAAATAATCATTTGTTTTGGTTTTTTCTGTAAGGGAATCAGCAGTTTTTAAAATTCCTTCCTGTAAAATACCATAAAGCTTATCCGGAACTAGTGATTTATTCTCTAAAAGTGTAAATATCCCCATAAATCTCATAAATTTTGTCCAACCATCACCCGGGCTATATGTAAAATCTATATTGTCTTTTTTAAGTTGATCAAAATAACTTTTATCAGCGGTAGTTATATATAACTGAGAAGCAGCCCAGAATAATTCATCATCAAAATTAGTGTCACCGTATTGCCCGGTACTAATATCTTCAGGATTAACAAACTCAACTTCTGGATTATCTAAAGACCAGGAATAGGCATTTTTCGCAGCCTGCAGGCATTTTTTTGAATAGATGGAATCATAAGGCATGAAAACCCTGGCAGCCTGCGCAGCGGCTCCTGCAAAATCCAGACTGGCAGCAGTTCCCTTTCCAACAACATATCTTTGGCTTGTTACCTCATGAGGCATGACCATCCCTTCAAAATTTTTGGTGGTAAGTTTATGAAACATACCACCATCCTCGTCCTGCATGCTAAGTACCCAATCCATTTCGTATTTCAGTTCATCTAAATAATCACTAATATCATTCCCACTTTCTGGAATATTTAATTCTCCATCTGCTATACTATTTGGATATTGTTCCTCAAACAAAAAGAATTGTCCTAATGGAAAAGAGGCGTTCACGACGTACTTGTTATAGTCCCCGGCATCATACCATCCTTTAGGAGAATTTAAAACCCCTGTTTGTTTCCCGCTGGATGGGTGAAATAGAACAGAATCATCGGGATGGCCCAGTGGTCGGTTCCATTGTGACGCATATTTCTCCTCAAGGGCCATCCCGGCTCGCTGAAAATACAGACCCTTTATTGATCCATGAAATACAGGAAGCAAAACCTGATTCTTTATTTCAAAAGGATAAGAAAATCCTACCTCCTTTATATAGAGATTGTACAAACCCTCCATGGATAATTCACTGAAATCTGCTATACGCACCTGTTCGCCTGCTAATTCCCAGTTTAATGGCCCTGAGATCTCTCCTGAAAAAACGGTCTTACCAGAATTACTTTCAACAATACTGAATTTACTGATTTCAGATTCCGTAACTATCACTGCTTTCTTTATTGCTTCGGGATAGTAACCAATTTGGTTTAATTTAATTTGATTGCTAAATGAGTCGTCAATAACCAGTACTTTTTCTTTGCAGCCAGAGATAAATACCATAGTTATAACCCCATAAAAGTATAGTATTCTGTTCATGTTTCTAATATTTTATTCTTCTCTTCATCTACGGGTTTTCCACGCCACAAGGTGGCTAAACTAGAACCGCTAATATTCATCATGGGTCCGAATACTGCGGGTGCCAGACCCATTGTAGCTACCCTGCCCATTTCCAGTGCAATGCCTGAAGCAAGACCGGCGTTTTGCATTCCAACTTCAAAAGCAACTGTACGCGCCGATTTCCTATCCAGACCAAATACTCTGCTTCCCCAATATCCGAAGAAATAGCCAATTATATTATGTAGAATTACTGCCACTATTAAAAGTAATCCAAGAGTAAGGAGTGAATCCCTTCCGGCAGCGGTGATAATTGTGATAATTATGGCAATTCCTGCCATTGAGAATACCGGCATTGCTTTGTCGAGCCATTTAAATCTCCCATGGGCAAATCTATTAAACACCAACCCGGCAATGATGGGGATTATTACAATCTTAACAATACTCCAAAGCATTCCTAAAAAATCTATAGGCACTAGTTGATTCGCCAAAGCCTTCATGAGCAAAGGTGTAAATAATGGCGCCAGTAATGTAGCCACCGCTGTCAGGGTGAGTGAAAGTGCGAGGTTTGCTCCTGAAATATAGGCCATTACATTCGATGCCAGGCCACTGGGAGAGCAACCAACTAAAATAATTCCTGCTGCAATTTCCGGGGGAAATCCAAATACGGTTGCTAACCCATAACCCACAAAAGGCATAATGCTAAACTGACAAATAATACCAACCAAAACACCTTTTGGCATTTTTACTACACCTTTGAAGTCCTCAAGGCTCATCGCTGTCCCCATGCCAAACATAATTATCATTAACAATGGAACTATAAGCTTTTTAAGGTCGAAGTCACCTGCTTTGGAAAAAAAATCAGGGTAGAACATGGAAGCAGCTACTGCTGCAAATATTAGAACTGTAAAAGAAAATCCCCTTAATGAGCCAACATTTCTAATTGCAAGAGCAAGGGATAGAAAAAAAAGTATTAATACAGGACCCAGCTTGTCAAAATCGCCCAAAGTCAACAAAATAACAGCAAGAACACCGGAACTGATAGCTATTGCAGATGTTATTCTTTTAGACATTAATTTGTTTGTATTTCCTCAATAAATATACTGTGTATTTATCTTGGAACCTCTGGAATAAATCAAATTCTTTAAGGCAAAAATAAAGTTATAATGGCTAGTCCTGCTTGCGTTTTTGCTCCATAAACCAATTATATAATTCTTCGGTGTTATATGCCTGTACCCATGAGTTATGTCCTACTCCATCATATTTGGTGAATCGTACATCATAGCCCATTTCCTCCAACTTATTTACCATATTCTCAGATTCGGAAATCGGTATGGATTTATCTTCGGTACCGTGAAAAACCCAAATAGGCATATTTTTATTTATCCACCCCGCGTAAGGCACAGGAGTCATCCCGCATACAACCGCCATGGCTGCAAATTTATCCGGATACTGAACAGCAAGTTCCCAGGCTGCGCCTCCTCCCCTGCTTAAACCCGTAAGGTAAAGTCTATTAGCATCTACTCTGTTATTTTTTATGATGGTATCTAATAACTGTATTACCGCCCTGGTATTCCACCACTTTCGCTTGTGAGGGTTTTGAGGGGCTAAAATTAAAAAAGGGAATTCTTTTCCTTCTGCTAAAAGTTTAGGCGGACCATTTGTTTTCAGATCTTCCAAAGTGCCCCCTGATTCACCTCCACCATGCAAAAACAAAAGGAGCGGAAATTTATCGTTTTTTTCCTCTTCATATTCCTTTGGATAATATAGGAAATACTGCAAATTCTCAACTGAAACAGTCTCTTTTTCATCAGCAATCAATTGGGACTGTGCGGAACATCCCTGAAAGAAAAGCAGATAAAGAATAATTGATGTTTGTTTGATGTAAGTAACGATGCTGCGCATTTTTAATATTCTGATTTGGTCAGGTTTCTAATTTAAAAAACAATTATTCAAAGACATTATATATTGTTTTATATCAGCTCCTGAAATTAATTAAATTAATTTGTTTTATGGGGTATTTAAGCAGTGCGTTCATCCTTTAGGTTTTTAATCGACCTAAAAAAGAATAAAGTGTTTAAGGTGACTTAAATATTCAATAAAAAAGTTGCGTTACAGGATATGAAGAATTACATTTGCATCCGCATTTTATAGTGCACGTTCATTAAAAAATTTCAGGAGAGGTGCCGGAGTGGTAACGGAGCAGATTGCTAATCTGTCGACGCGCAAGTGTCGCCTGGGTTCGAGTCCCAGTCTCTCCGCTTTCGCCAGCCTTTTTCCGCCAGTGGCGGAACCGGCAGGCTACAGCGGACAAGTCCGCATAAGTTCATAACATAATTCCTGTACAATTAAAATCTGAATGCACCTCGGGGTGTAACGCAAAGCATTAAAATCACGTCCCGCTGGAAGCAGGAGGTCGTCACGCCGAGGCGTGACCACCCCAACTAGAGAAAATTATGTTTGTATGCATTCTCTCTAGTGAAAAA
>NZ_CAMYIP010000052.1:1970-7018 GCF_947258525.1 uncultured Eudoraea sp. | reverse complement strand
AAAAACTGAGTTACAAAGGCACTTTGCACGTGCGACGCATAATCTTCCTGAATTGTTCCGCAAATCCTGTCTCTATAGTATCCTGTTGCAGGATTACTAAAGCAAGATTTTAATGATGTTTAAGGTACATTTAATTCATTTACCTTCAACATATGCTTATATGCCAGAATCCGGTCTTCCTTTCAATCGAATATCAATTCTTTTCTTTTTGACAGTTAACCGCTTCATTATATCCATTAATTCAGGATCCTTTTCCTTTTTATAAATTTCGTTGATTGCTAAAATGAGCCGCTTAGCTTCTCTTGAAGCCCCCACCCTGTCACTCGTAGACATATGACTCATTTTTGCATTTTCAAAAGCTTTTGCTTCATGTAAAATGTCCATCATTTTGAGTTTCGTTTATTTATTTACAAAGATAATTAAACAAAATATGGATTACAAGCCTGGCACCTTGATTGTGATTCTTTTAAGATTATGTAAACCATTACTTTTTGGAACGTCCTACAAATCGAAGCCTTTACGGAATTGCTGTTTTTTTCCTTTCTTTTCACCGAATCAACTGATTAGCCGAATAATCAAAAGATTTAGTAATATAAAATCAAATAAATTCCTTTAAGGTATTGATCTTATCGCTATCACATCATTCAAGATAACACGCACGCCATGTAGTTTTCTATTTCCGGGAAGGTTTAAAGTGCTTAGCTTTCAGACCGGTCTGTAAACACTATCCACAATTTCCTGGCAACTCTATAAATACACTTTTTTAGTATTAATCTTTCTCGGTCAAATAATCCAAATCATCTCACTTTTATCTGACGATTTACCCTACAAGTATGATCAATATCATTGAATAGCCTCCTAATGGCTATTATTTTTATAGTGTTTTATAGAATTATTAATAGTTGATAGTTAGAGGTACAATTATAACCTAAATCTGATGTAAGAGTTTTGCAAAAATTAAGATAGCGACTATGGCCCTGTTTTTTAAACGAATAAGACATAAGTTACTGATTAGCAAAAAATTCGGTAAATACACGCTTTATGCCATAGGGGAAGTCCTTATTTTGACCTTAGGGATAGGGATTGCCGTTCGGGTGAACCAATGGGATCAAATGCAGCAAAATAGAGCCGTTGAAATATCCATCTTAAAGACAATCAAAGCCGATCTAGATCGTGATTTACCAAATCTTCAATGGGATATAAAGGCTCATAATGATGTGCTGGCCTCATCACGAATAATACAAGATCATCTTGAAAACGACCTTACTTATAATGATTCAATGCCCTATCATTTCATTACCTCTTTTATCGCTACATTTTGGATTTACAATAGTGGTGGGATACAATCTTTGAAATCATTAGGCGTCAATACCGTAACCAACGAAGAGATCAGATCTGATATCATACAGTTGTACGATTTCCGATACGACTATATGCGATATCTGACAACTTCATTAAATACTATGATCCAATTTGGAGAACAGAATATTCTATTAGGCAGATTCAAGGAAGCACAATTTTTTGATGACTATGAGACTGAAGAACTCTGGGACGGTGGAATGGTCCCATTAGATTACGAAAGTTCACCTAAAAACCTATTATAATGCCACTGCTTATTATTTGGTGGAATGTGAAAATACAAAAAATATGATATCTCGTTTAATCTTGAATTTGGAGGAAGAGATTAAAAGGCTTGAAAAATAAGAACTTTGAATATATGATTAGGCTATATCTAATAGCTACAATGGCCAAAAGTAGTTGGTACTTTCTGGTTACACTAAATACTAAATAGTAATTATGTCTATATTTTTTCGAAATCTGAGACGGCAGCTACTGATAAATAGGAAGTTCGGGAAATACCTTCTTTATGCTATTGGGGAGATATTGATATTAGTATTTGGAATATTTTTTTCGTTACAAGCCAACAGTTAAAATGAAAAGCAACAAAACAAGATCATTGAAATTTCATTGCTAAAAGACATCAAATCAGGATTGGAGCTGGATATAAACGCACTTCCAGGCAATATAGGCGTTCATAATAAGATTATATCATCTTCACAAACTATAATAGAACACCTTGAAAATGACTTACCCTATCATGATTCCCTGGAATTTCACTTTGCAAACACTTATGGTTATACTAAGATTTTCCCTAATAAAAGTGCTTTCGAAACATTAAAATCGTTAGGGGTTGGTGTGATATCCAATGATAGATTAAGGTATCAGATTATAGACACATATGATATTTGGATGATTTATTTGATTGAAATGGGAGAAACGAACAGAATGTACAAGGAACATTTAGAAAAGAATGTATTTAATAGCAGATTTAATGAAGCAGAGCAGTGGGAATATGATTTAGAAACAAAGTCATTAGACGGGACAATGATACCCATAGATTATGAAGAATTAAAAAAAGATACCGAATACTTATACCATATCAAAACATTTAAGAATTTGAATATCGGTTATTTGAAAGGTGTTAACTATGTCCAAAATCTGATGTCACAGCTCATTCTAACAATAGAATAAGAAATTAAAGAACTTGAAAAATAGGAATGATTTTATTTATAGAATGCATAATTGCTAATAAAAGTGATGCGCAAAGCGCAAATTTCATAAAAACCGCTGTTTTTCCTATTTGAATTAATTAGCCCAAAATATTTTATCAGTAAAAACATTGGGTTGCGCCGGTAGGTTTTCCCCATTTGAAGTGATTTCACTTGAGGGATAGGCCAAGCGCACCGGACGGTCAGAGTTGGTAGCCAAATCAGAGATAGGCAGGTTGGAAGGGTATCCCGTTCTCGAATAATCGAACCAGGATTGGATCGCATCAATACTATTTAACGCCAGCCATTTTTGAGAAATGATAGCTTCCTGCTTATTTGAAGACGTATCCCAGCCAACCAAATTCAGGTTTTGACTGTAATAAGATGAGGCGTTGCCTGCACCTAAATAGTTAAATGAAGCCTGAATTCCATTTTCGTATAGCGCTTTGGCATCGCCGGGCATCAATCCCTTAAGTGCTGCCTCTGCCTGGTTGAAATACGATTCCGCTGCTGTATATAAAACGGCAGCTTGTCCGGGTTCCTGCAAGATACCCGGTCCCATATTGGAGACCTTTTCAGAAACAAATTCACCATCTCCTGGGGTATTGTATAATTGCCCTTGTCGAACACCCAGGTGGCCGGTTACCGGTTTTTCATAAATAAAATCGATTCTGGGATCTTGCGTTCCCTCTAAAAAATCAAGAACAAAGGGCGTAGCGCAGGTAGCATTGTTGAAGATCGTATTGTTACCCTGGGCATCCTGCCCAAATTCGGCCCATTTTGGATTCATTCTATTCTCTTCATTTATATACCCAAGTTGAACTTGAACATCATTTTCAATTAAACCGGAACCTTCACCGGCAATAACAGCAAATTCATTTCTGATATATTCCGCTTTCTCTGACAAGTCTGAAAGACGTACCAATATTCGCAACTTTACCGTATTCGCAAATCTTTTCCATAGGTCCATATCGCCGCCAAACATAACATCATCAGGACCAGGCATTAATGGGGTAATCGCAGAATTGGATGCTGTTGAATTAATCAGGTTTATAGCACTGCTTAGTTGAACAATGAGATCGTCATAAATTACTTCAGCCTTGTCGTATTTTGGTGTTATATTTCCCCCTCTTTGTAATGCTTCAAAGTAAGGGACATCGCCATAGGTATCCACCAATAGTTGAAAGTGATAAGCCACCATTACCTGACCAATTGCTCGGTAGTAACCAAATTCATCTCCTTCCAGAGTATTCAGGGCACTATACTGCTTTAAAGCATTTGCATAAGTATAATCAAAGTTTTGGCTGTAAAACGAAGGGTCTACAAAGTAACGGAACTCCGCTCCATAGAATACAGAACCTTCGCTTTCTGCCCAGTTATACATCATAAAGTTTCCCAGGGAATTTTGGCCCTGGAAACTCTCCTGAATAAAGGCCGAGTAGCTCTGCGCAACAGGTAAGATAAGGTCGGGGCTAACGGATAAAGGATTATTGGGATCTTTATTAATGTCCAGATAGTCTGAAGAACAAGCTGCCACAAAGAGGGTTATAAACATTGTACTAAGCGTATATTTGAAAGTTTTCATTCCTAATATCATTTACATTAGAATTCAATTTTTAGGTTTAGGCCCAAAGATTTGGATGGCGGCGGTTGCAATATCCCCCCAATACCTATTGCATTGTCTGGCTGGTTGTTATTCTGAAATTCTGGGTCTGAAAACAGGTTTTCCCCCGGTAAATAGGTAAAGAAGTTTCTGGCGATCAGTCCAATTTCAAGTGCATGAATCGCGGAATTGCGCAGGTATTTATCCGGCATTGCATAGTTCAAGGCCAATTCACGAACTTTTAATGCGGAGGCATCTTTTATATAATTTTCTTTGATCCCTCCATAGAAGTCGGCCCAGTATACATAATTATTTCCCTCGGTAATGGTAACACTAGTATTTTCTTCATAGATGCCCGGGCTTGTTTCTATTACCGAATTGGGGAATACAAAATTTTCCCGGTCATAGGCTATCGAGGCAACGGAACGTCCTGAAAATTCTGCATAGTCTGAGCCTTCATCAAAATAAACATGTCCGGTTCTGTAGTCCATTGTTATTGCCAGGCTTAAGGTTTTCCATCTAAGCCTTGATATAAAGCCAATAATATAATCGGGAGTCGTTTTCCCTAGATTATTTAAAGGTCCCACCAACGGATTCCCATCTTCCGGATTGATCACGACACGTCCCTGGGGGTCTCTTAAATAGGTAGTTGCCTTAATTTGTGGAAAAGCTTCACCCTCAACAGCATAAAAACCAACTCGGTCTGGAAAAAAACTATAATCAATACTGCTAACGGTTATCTCATCGACCCCTTCTGTAATCTCTTTTACAACAGCCTCATTTGAAGTAAAATTGAAGCTGGCATCCCAGCCCCAATTCTCTGATTTAAGGATTTCACCACCCAAGGTTAGTTCGACGCCTTTCGTCTCTATTTCCCCAATATTGGTTAAAAAAGA
>NZ_CAMYIP010000052.1:0-1961 GCF_947258525.1 uncultured Eudoraea sp. | reverse complement strand
AGGTCTGTTGATTTGGTTATAAAATAAGCTGCATCAAAAGTGAGGCGGTTTTTAAAGAAGCTGGTATTTAGCCCGAATTCCGTGGTATTTATTTTCTCTTTGGTGATTCCAGGATCTATCGCAACATCACTTACCGAAAAACCATTTAAATCGCCATATGGAAAGGAAGCTGCTTGTGAATAGGTCTCATTGATTTGATAGGGGCCCAGATCGTTATAAGTGGTTGAGTTACTGGCACTCAATTTAATATAGATATCGTTTTCCTTCAACGATGGGACTACCTCGCTCATTATAAATGATAGCCCGGCTGCCGGATAGAAGTAGCTGTTTTCACCTGAAGGCAGAGTTGAGGTAAAATCATATCTGCCGGCCAGATTTAAATACAGAAATTCCTTATACCCCAAAGTAGCATCGGCAAAGAAGCCATACGTTCTTTTTTTCGATTCATCCAAATTTACCTCAGGTATGCCCACGCCATTAGAAATATCAAAGAATCCCGGAATGCTGAGATCATTAAACCCAATGCTGCTAATTCTGGAATCGAAGGAGTTGTTCGTGCCTCCCAGTATGGCTGTGATGTCGAACCATTTACCTGCATCCAAATCGGCCTTCAGTATTGCCTCAGCCGAATAGGAATTCGTTTGGAACTCACTTTCAAAAACAAAGGGAGTAATATATCCTTTGAAGGACTGTAAAGTGGGGTCATATGACTGCCGTCGGCGGTAGTCTTTTCCATAACCACTAGAGTTGTTAAGTCCCAACCTGGCAGTAAAGTTCAACCAATCAACAATATCCCAAGAGGCCTGGATATTGGCAATCAACCTATCGGTTTTATCATTATCCCTGTTGGTATCAATAGCCCAATAGGGATTGTCCTGATATAAGTTGTAATAGTTATCCGGGTGACCAAAGCTATTAGGATCCTCCCAATTCCTATATTCTTTCAGTGGTATATTAACCGGTGTAGATAAAAGAAGGCCGTAAATCTGTTCATCAAATTGTCCAAGTCTGCTTCCAACAACACTCGTCTTGTCCCTTAAATAACTCGAGTTTACACTTAAAGTAAGGTTGCCAAGGGTTTGGGAAGCATTCACTTTAAACGTATTTCTGTCATAGGTGTCCGAAGGGATAAGCCCGGTGGTCTGCTGGTCACTTAAAGACAGGTAGAAAGAACTACTTGTAGTTCCTCCACTGAGATACAACGTATTTTGAAAGGTATAACCGGTTTCAAAAAAGTTTTTTAAATTGTCCTTCACAGCAGCGTAGGGAACGGCCTGAAAACTGCCGTCAGCAAATGTGGGCCCGATCTGGCGTACCTGTCCGTCAAAACGGGGCCCCCAACTCGTATTTTCTCTTGGTTCGTAAACACCGGCATATCCCGTTCCGTATTCCTGTTGAAAATCGGGCATATATGCCACGGTTTCCATGGAGGTTGTTGAAATTAAACCAATTGTGAATTTTTGGCCGAGTTCACCTTTTTTGGTGGTCACTATGATAGCCCCGTTACTTCCCAATGATCCATATAGAATACCAGCAGTAGCTCCCTTTAATACGTTTACGTCCTCGACGTCAAGAGGATTCAGATCATCAAAAGCGCCCTGACTGGCAACGGCTCCATCGATGACAATGATAGGACTATTCGACTGACTAATTGATCTCAGTCCCCGCAAAATGATTTGGGTACTTGGGTTAACGCCCTGATCCTGAACATTGATCTGCAAGCCGGCCACTTTGCCTGTTAAACCTTGCGCCGCCCTGGTAGGAAATACTTTTACCAATTCTTCTGAAGGTACTTTGTCTGCCTGGTACGTCAGCTTTTTCTTTTGCCTTTGAATTCCAAGTGCAGTAACATCTATGGTATTCAAATAGGTAATATCATCTTCTAATGTAATATTTATTATGTTATTAAACCCTATGGTTATTTCAACCGTTTTGAGTCCAATATGAGAAAAAACCAAAAC
>NZ_CAMYIP010000051.1:63335-77313 GCF_947258525.1 uncultured Eudoraea sp. | reverse complement strand
TATATCCACATTTAGCTAACTTTATACTCCAAAATACTCGATTATGGGGTAAAAGGATATGTTCTAAGGTTTAACAGCCCAATTTATCTTATAAGACTGTATTTGTTGTGCATGTCAGCTATAGAATTTTAGGCCGTTTGTTCAGAAATTAACAAAAGTTTTATGACGTCAAATTTTTTTATGACAAGAACATACATTTTCTTTATAATTTAGATGATATTATATTCAAGACAGTTATCTATGAATTTCAAATTACTTTTTCTTTTTGCAATATTTTGTATTTCCATAGGTAACTCCCAGAGTGATGAACGTGTTATTTTGCGCGGTCAGGTTCTTTACAGAAATTCACTTGTACCCAATGAAAATGTAATTAATAGCACTTCTCAGAGAGCTACAATTACAAATGATAAAGGCGAATTTGCTATCCGGGTAAAGTTAAATGATGAAATAGTTTTTACTTCTGTAAACTATCAGATAGAAGTGGTTAAAATAACACAACAAATTTTGGATAATAATCGGTTGGTGGTTGAAGTTAATGAGAAGGTTACACAACTTGATGAGGTTGTGGTGAGTCCTGAAAATCAACAGAAATTCCTCGAGCTTCAAAATGAAGAATTCAAAAAATTTGAGTATGAAACAGACCAGTCCACGGAAGTTGTAAATATTGCAGAGGACAAAGTAACCCGTGGTATTATGAGAGATGGGATTAATTTTGTGAATATATTTAAGGCCCTGGTGAATACCAAAAAAGACCAACCGGACGAAGATCGGGAACCTTTAAAGGTTAGTGAAGTTTTACGGCTGGTATATGACGATGAGTTCTTTGTCTTAGATCTCAAAATACCTCAGGATCAAATAGACGCCTTTTTAATCTATTGTGATGAAAAAATTCCACCCCGATCCTTATTAAAAAAGGACAATGAGTTTGAACTCATTGAATTTTTAGTTGTGCAGAGTAATATCTTCTTAAAACAGATGAATGCTAAGGAATAAGAAATTTTTCCTATTGTGTTTTCTAATTGTTACAAGTGCTTCAGCGCAAAACGTTTTTTTTTACAAATTAGAAGGTAAAGTCACAAATCTAAATACGCGAATAGCAGACATACATGTTATAAATACCTCTTCAAACAGAGCTACTATTACAGACTCGGAAGGGTTCTTTGCAATTGCAGCCAGACTTAATGACACAATCCTGTTCTCTGCAGTACAATACAAACGTATGACCCTGGTGGTTACAAGGGCAATGCTCGAGAGCAGTTCTATAACTGTACCCTTAGAAGAATTTATCAATGAATTGGATGAAGTGGTAGTCCGGCCATATAATTTATCGGGTGATCTGAGCAGGGACATGAATAGCTTAAAGACGGATAAAGTCTATGTGGCAGCTACTTTAGGACTGCCAAATGCCTATGTTAAGCCAATAACTCAGGCCGAGCGAAAACTGCATGAAGCTACTACAGGAGGTGGCCTGGTACCTCTGAACCCCATTATGAATGCCATTTCCGGGAGGACAAAATATCTTAAGAAAGTTTTGGCTTCACAAGAAAAATATGCACGCACAATGAGAGTGCGGGAGTATTATGCCGATTCTTTATTCGTTAAATACCTCAAAATACCTGAGAACAAAATAGAGGACTTCATGTATTATTGCGAAGTGGATAACGCTTTCAGTTCAGTAGTAGACAGCCATGATAAACTTAAAATCTGGGAATACCTTAAATTGCGAAGCAATGCCTACTTAAGGGAGGCGACTGAAGAATAATTTTTACTCATGGCACGAAGCTTGCACAACTATACTATGAATTCTTATAAAAAATGGCTAATGCGCTCAAGTTTATTGCTCATCATATTACCTCTTTTTGCATTTTCAATAATGCATAAGTTTTACGTGAGCGTAACCAATATTCAATATTCGAAAGAGGATAATTCTCTCCAAATTACCAGCCGGATTTTTATTGATGACCTGGAAAATGTCTTAGAAGAGCGCTATGGTGTAGAAATTAATTTGGCTACGGCGAAGGAATCAGAAGAGGCAAATTTTTATATTGAAAAATATATGCGGTCTAAATTGGTAATAAGTGCAGATGGCGAAAACAAGGCTTTCGTGTTTTTGGGGAAGAAATACGATAATGACTTAATTATTTGTTATTTGGAAATTGAGGACATTGATCTGCCTAGTCGCAAAACATTAAAGGTTGAAAATGATATTCTTACAGATTTATTTGAAGAACAACAGAATATAGTGCACTTCAGAATAAGTGGTAAAAAGAAGAGTTTTGTTTTGGTAAAGGAAAATAATAAAGGTTTGTTAAACTTGTAACATTTTGAACTGCAAACAGTTGAAAAATTTTAAATTCGCAAATTCTAAATAGAATTCAACTACATGAAAAATCTACATTGTTCCCTCACTGCCTTATTGTGTTTTGTTGTCACTTTGAGTTTTGCACAACAGGATGTCGCAAAAGAAAGAGAACCTGGTCATACCAATCAAAGTAAATTTAAACAGCTTTACGAGGAATTTGCAACTCCCAATACATACCGGTCTGCTTCCGGAACACCGGGTCCCGACTATTATCAGCAACAGGCAGACTATAAGATCGATATTGAATTAGATGATACGAACGCCAAGATTTATGGAGAAGAAACCATTACTTATTTTAACAATTCTCCGGATGATTTGGAATACCTCTGGCTTCAATTAGATCAGAATGTGCGGGCAAAAAATTCGAAAGCTCCACTGAGAGATGAAAGTGAACTATCCATTGCCTACAGCACAGATAATTTTGTTAAGAATCTAATGCCAAAATCTTTTGACGGCGGTTTTAATATTGAATTTGTTAAAGATGCCAATGGCAGAAGCCTGCCTTTTACCATAAATGAGACTATGATGAGAATAGATCTTCCTCAGCATCTCAAAAGTGGCGCTCAGGTTTCATTTTCAATAAAATGGTGGTATAATATTGTAGATCATACCATAGACAGGGCTCGATCTGGCTATGAGTATTTTGCCAAAGACGGCAACAGATCCTATGTAATAGCTCAATTTTTTCCAAGGATGGCCGTTTACAGTGATGTAGAGGGATGGCAGAATTATCAGTTTTGGGGTAGGGGAGAATTTGCCCTTCCTTTTGGGAATTATGAAGTAAATATTACTGTTCCGGCAGATCACATTTTAGATGCAACCGGAGAACTTACGAACAGGAAAGAAGTATTTTCCAGGGAAATGATGCGGCGCTATGAGCAGGCAAAAAAGTCTTATGACAAGCCGGTTCTGATAGTAACCCAGGAAGAGGCGGAACAGGCTGAAAAAGGATTTTCCCAGGAGAAAAAGACCTGGAAATTCAAAGCCCAGAATGTAAGGGATTTTGGGTTTGCCACTTCCAGGAAATTTATCTGGGATATGCAAGCAGTTAAAATTGGGAGCAAGGATGTCATGGCAGTTTCTCTTTATCCCAAAGAGGGGAATCCGCTATGGGAAGAATTTTCTACCAAAGCTGTGGCAAGTACTTTAAAATCCTATTCATCGCATACATTTGACTATCCCTATCACAAGGCTATTTCCGTACATGCCAAAAGACAAGGAATGGAATATCCTATGATTTGTTGGAATTATGGAAGGCCTGAGGAAGATGGAACTTATTCTGACCGTGTAAAATTCGGGATGATCAGTGTAATTATTCATGAGGTTGGACATAATTTTTTCCCAATGATCGTGAATTCTGATGAACGTCAGTGGGGTTGGATGGATGAAGGCCTGGATACTTTTATGCAGTATATTGCCGAACAGGAGTTTGGAGAGGAATACCCTGAGGTTATAGCACCTAACAAAGCATATCCTTCCAGAAGAGGGGCACCGGCAAAGATAGTACCTTATATGAGTGGTGACCAATCTACAATATCACCTATAATGTCCAATCCGGAAAACGTGTTCCAATTGGGGCCAAACGCCTATGCAAAACCTGCTACGGCCCTCAATATACTTCGTGAAACCATAATGGGGAAGGAATTATTCGATCATGCTTTTAAAACGTATGCCCAGAGATGGAAGTTCAAACATCCCACACCAGAGGATTTCTTCAGGACTATGGAAGACGCTTCGGCAGTAGATCTCGACTGGTATTGGAGAAGTTGGTTTTATACTACAGATTATGTAGATATTGGTATAAAAGGAGTTAAAAAGTATTTTGTGAGTGATAAGCCATCAAAGAAAATGAAAGAATATATGGCTTCGAGAGGACTATCAGAAGCAAATTTTCCACCATTGGTTTACCTTGTGGATGAAGAAAGTGAAGATTTTGAAGAAGGTCTTAAGGGCAAAGCACCTTCAGAAACTTCGCAGACTTTGAAGGAATATATGATGGATAATATGACGGCACAGGAACGCGCTCAGATGGAAGAGCCAAAATATTTTTATGAGGTTGTTTTTAATAAACCGGGTGGCATACCAATGCCTATAATTGTTGAATATACGTATGCCGATGGTTCAAAGGAAAATGTAACATATCCACCGCAAATTTGGAGGAAAAATGATCAGGAATTTAAACGGGTTATTTCGTCTGAAAAAGAACTTGTTGGAATTGTTGTAGATCCAAAATTAGAAACAGCAGATATTGACTCAAGTAATAATTCCTGGCCCAAAAAGGAACAGCAATCTGAATTTGAGCAGTTTAAACAAGACATAAAGGGAAAATAACTTTTACACTTTAAGAGTGTTACAAGCCTGGAAAGGTAAAATACAAACAGATGCCCCGGCCTGATTAAATGGACGGGGCATTTTCTTTTTCAGACTTCAGAATTTAGATATTCAACAAACTTCATAAGATCTTCCTTAATCGTTAATTTAATTTTATTCTGCTTGATAAAGTCTTTGATATCCGAAGCCTTCTCCTGACCAAAAAGTTGTGCTAATTCTTTTTTTGATGGTTTAAAATAAACAGGAAATTCATTGTCAGTAGAAAGAAAATATTCATACTTATCTTCAAATTTTGGTGGATAGCTTGGGTGCATTGAGGTAGCTGCCTTTTTACCTTCCTTATAAATCTTCGACTTTCTTTGATATAGAATATATTTTTGTGATGCATTCAACCTAATCAAATAGCCCTCTTGTATTACACCTTTTTGATTGATGTATTTGGCATATACGAATTTTTCACTATCAATATCACAGCTAAGCGACATGCTTTTATATACAGATTCCATCTTATCACTTCCGGCTCTCTGTATTTCTACCTCATCGCTGAAAGCATTGTAGCGCATTGGATAGTTACCATATATTTTGTTTAAATAATATATGTTCCCGGAGATGAATTCCTCATTGTAATAGGGAGAGCCTTCAATACTGGAAACATCCAGGTTTTGGTTGCCTTTTGCCAATTGAGACTTATTTGCAGCATTTAACCATTTTAGCACAGCATCGTTCTCGAGTGGGCTTCTGGCAACACTTCCCGTACCTGGAGAATTCTGTTGACTCAAAAGAATTTGTGTATTTAAAAAGAGACTTATGGTAATAAAAAGGGCAATTTTCATGGATAAAATAATTTGTTGATGAGCAAATTACAAAGAAGCGTTTAAGAAATAAAAAATTTTAACTGTACATAGAGGAAATAGCTATAATTTCCGGTAGTCATGGAGAAGACATTTCACTTATTGTCAGGAATTGGTTTATTGAGCTCCATTAAATATTAATCTTTGCGTTAGAATTATCAATATAAGACTTACACAGGACCGACTGTATTTATTTCGAAATATTTTTGTTAAATCTGATTTTTGAACTAAAAATCTATATTGGATTTCTAACTTAATCCCTTTTTTTGGATCAGGTAATAAAAATTTATACCTTTTGGTTGTATCTTTTCATACAACTAAATGAAGTTCTTTGTCGTTAATATTAAATAGATGACTTAGACAAGTATAAAAAACGACCCAAAACTTAACTATATTTGTAGTATGCAAGCAATGGTTTTTTTATTTATCAGCGGAGCCGAAATATTTTTTATCATGTTTATAGTGGTAATGGTTTTTGGGGCAGATAAAATTCCGGGAATAGCCAAAGGCCTGGGCAAAGGTATGCGACAGTTAAGGGATGCCACCGATGACATTAAGAGAGAAATTCAAAAAAGCGCTGAAAAGCAAGGGATTGATACCAGTTTTACTGACGATATAAAAGATGAAATCGAGAAAGTAAAAAAAGGTGTAGACGATGTTACCGGTACAATCAAGCGTAAATAAGGAGTTTTATGCTCAAGCATCTTCTGGATTGGGATAGAAATACTTTCATATATCTAAATAACCTGGGGACAGAAAGTTATGATTTATTTTGGGTGATGGTGACCAATATAACCTCCTGGATACCGCTTTATATTCTACTTTTCGCATTAATTTTTCTTAAGTACCCCAAAAAGGAAGCTTTCTTCATTACTTGTACAATTATCCTGCTTTTAATATGTGTCTTAGGTCTTACCGATATTACCAAGACATATTTTGAACGTCTAAGGCCTAATAATGACATTGAAATCAATTCCATCATCAGAATTCTAAAAAACCCTCCGGATTATAGTTTTTTTTCGGGTCATGCCTCCTCATCCTTCTCACTTGCTACTATATTTTGTTTATTTCTTAGAAAAAAGTTTGCAATTATCTGGTTGCTTTTTCTTTGGCCTTTTCTATTTGCCTATAGCAGAATATATGTTGGGGTCCATTATCCATTGGATATTTTAACAGGTGCCGCACTAGGCACTCTTTTGGGTATTTTGTTTTTTATGTTTTATCGTAAGTTCATAGAACCCTACATAGTGTAAGTCCGTCTCTTATGGATAATAGAACAGTTTCTATCCTTGGATCGTTTTTAAGTTTTTTATTGTAAGCGAGAAGGTTTCTTGTTACAAGATCTTTCTTATCCAGTCGTTCAATTACTTTTCCCGACCAGAGTACATTATCCGTTAATATGATACTTCCGGGTTTTGTCTTCTTAATCACAGCTTCGAAATAGGCATCATACATCTTTTTTTCAGCGTCTATAAAAACCAGGTCAAAAATCTGATCCAAAGCTGGAATAATTTTCAATGCATCCCCTGTATGTTGAATTATCTTATCCCCAAATCCGCTTCGGTTAAAATATTTACGCTGTATTTCTGAAAGTTCTTCATTGATGTCAATCGTATGGAGTAAGCCGTCATCTGGCAACCCTTCGGCGAGGCAAATAGCGGAATAGCCGGTATATGTGCCAATTTCCAAAATCCTTCTTGGACGAATTATCTTTGAAAGCATACTAAGAACCCTGCCCTGATAATGTCCTGTAATCATTCTGGGCTGCACTACCTTTAAATGTGTCTCGCGGGTTAATTCACTCAAAATTTCGGGCTCATTTTCAGAATGCTGTGTGATGTAATTTTCCAAAGATTCCGGAAGAAAATGCATAAATCCTTTTTGGTAAAAATATGGATTTATATACTATCTTACCGTTAAATTAGTGCAATAAGCATGGATGAAATAACCATTAGAAACGCCACATTATCTGATTTGGATGTGCTTTTGGCTTTTGAACAGGAATTAATTAAGGCTGAACGTCCTTTTGATAAAACCATTCGCAGAGATCCCGTATGTTACTACGATTTAAAAGGTATGATTTTGGATAAGGATGTCGCCGTCGTTGTTGCTGAAATAAATAACACCATAGTTAGCTGTGGCGCTGCTGTTATCAAGCAGGCAAGATCTTACTTAGATCATAAGGAGTATGCCAATTTTGGTTTCATGTTTACACTTCCGGCCTTCAGGGGTATGGGAATTAATAAAAAGATTTTAGATTCCCTGAGGACGTGGTCAAAATCAAAAGGATACAATGAAATGCGTCTCACGGTTTACTCAGATAATATTCCTGCAATAAAAGCATATGAGAAAGCTGGGTTTGTAAGTCATATCCTTGAAATGAGAATACCTGAAACCTAAGCAGAGCATAGATAATTTAATCAAAGCTTTCTTTTAAATGGATATTGTACTTTTGCTTAAAAATTAGCGATGCCATTTCAAAATACATTATCCTACGCTAAAGAATTAGATAGGATTGATCCTCTCCAAAAATTCAGGGATAGATTTTACTTTCCTCAATTTAATGGCAAAAATGTAATTTATTTTACGGGTAACTCTTTAGGTCTTCAACCTAAAAATGCAAAAGATTTTGTAGATGAAGTGATGGAAGACTGGAAGAATTTGGCTGTAGAAGGGCATTTTCATTCAAATAAACCATGGTGGGACTACCACGAAAGACTGGCAAAACCATTAGCAAAGATAATTGGAGCTAAACCTGAAGAGGTATCCGTAATGAATACACTTACTGTAAACCTGCATCTTTTGATGGTTTCTTTTTACAGGCCTACCAAAAAACGCTATAAAATATTATGTGAAGAGAAAGCCTTTCCATCAGATCAGTATATGCTTCAAAGCCAGGTGCGTTTTCACGGTTTTGATCCAAAAGATGCTATCGTTGAAGTTTCCAAGCGTCCTGGTGAACATCACTGGAATACTAATGATATTATTGAAAAGATAAATGAAATTGGAGATGAATTAGCGCTCGTAATGCTGGGAGGTGTAAATTATTACAACGGACAGGTTTTTGATATGAAAGCCATAACCAGTGCGGGTAAATCTGTTGATGCCATTGTAGGTTGGGATTTGGCGCATGCTGCAGGGAATATTGACTTAAAATTACATGACTGGAATTGTGATTTTGCCGCATGGTGCAGCTATAAGTATATGAACAGTGGACCGGGAAATGCCTCCGGGATTTTTATTCACGAAAAACACTTGGGTAAGGAAAACATTCCAAGATTTGAAGGATGGTGGGGGACGAGTAAAGAGACCCGGTTTTTAATGAAGCAGGAATTTGAACCTATCGCAACAGCCGATGCGTGGCAATTGAGTAATCCCCCTGTATTGGCATTGGCCCCATACCTGGCTTCTTTAGTACTCTTTGAAGAAGTGGGAATGGAAGCTTTAATTGAAAAACGGAACAAAATAGTCTCTTATCTTGAGTTTATCTTAAGCGAAATAGATAATGATGTGGACAGTACTTTTGAAATTATTACTCCAGCCGAAAGAGGATGTCAGCTTTCTGTATTGCTTCATGGAGAGGGGCGGTCCTTATATGATTATTTGATGCAAAACGGTGTGATAACAGATTGGCGCGAGCCTAACGTTATAAGGCTTGCTCCGGCTCCTTTTTATTGTAGTTTTGAAGATATGTATAACTTCGGACAGATTTTAAAAACCGGGATACTTAGTAGAGCTGGTAATAGGATAAGCTGATTTGATAAAAGCCACTATTGATGGTTTAAAGAGGTCTTCCGGAATATTTTATATTATCCAATGAAAATTGAGCATGTTGCCATATGGACCGAAAAACTTGAATTACTTAAGGATTTCTATGTTACTTATTTTGGAGCTAAAGCCAATACCCAATATTATAATCCCCAAAAAAAGTTTCAGAGTTACTTTCTGACTTTTGATTCCGGGTCAAGATTAGAACTTATGCATAGGCCCGATATACCAAAAAACACTAATGATAGAGTGGATAAACAGCATTTAGGAATTATACATTTGGCCTTTGGAGTGGAAAGTATGTCTGAAGTTGATAAAAAGGCTGCGGAGTTGAAAAAAGATGGTTACAGGGTAATTAGTGGTCCAAGAAAAACCGGAGATGGATATTATGAATTTGAAACCTTGGATCCGGATAATAATCGTTTAGAAGTATCTGCCTTGTTTATCGAATGATTGTATATTTTTGGCCTTTATTAGAAGGCAACTTATGAGATCCCTTAGATTAATCCTAACCAATCCCAGATATTTTGGCCCGGCCTGGGTTTTTGCCAGTTTAAATATTTTATTTGGCACGTGGGCCATCTATATACCATCGGTGAAAGAAGATCTCGGGATTAATAAAGCTACTCTGGGGATAGCTATTTTTTTTCTCTCACTGGGTGTTTTCACTATTTTTCCAATAGCATCAAAAATCATTAACAAAATCGGGGTTGGAAGGGCCACCTTCGTTGGATTAATTCTGAGCTGTATTGCGGCTTTGTTTCCACTGCTGGCACCAGGTTTTCTTAGCCTTGCCACGGCACTTTTTTTATTCGGAGCTACCAATGGCTTTACAGATATCTCTATGAATACCCTGGTTACGGAGATTGAAAAAGAAGACAGACAAAAATTTATGTCTGCCTCCCATGGTTTTTTTAGTCTTGGAGGTGTTTTAGCAGGGCTTGGCAGTTTTTTGATTCCTGTTCTGGACAATAGGGGATTGCACATGCTTTTTGCAGTGTTACTTGTTCTTACAGTAAACTTTATGTTTTATCGAAGATATCATAAAGTCGTAGCCGCCCCTATTGAAAAGGAGGGCTTTAGTTTCAGAAATTTTAAACCACTAATGCTAATTGGGCTTGTCTCGTTCGTTATTATGGGTAGTGAAGGTGCCATTGTTGACTGGAGCGGATTATTTTTAAAAGAAGTTAGCTTGGCACCAGTAGCCTTATGGGGAGCAGGATTTTTGGGATTTCAGGTATTTATGACTCTGGGGCGTTTTCTAGGTGATGCCATTAGTTCCAGAATAGGATCAGTCAGGATAGTGGCTTTAGGATCTTTTATTGCAATTGTTGGATATTTATTGGTACTAACAACAGAGATGTATTTGTCAATTACGGGGTTTGCCCTTACTGGTCTCGGTTTTTCTGTCATTGTTCCCGAATTATTCAGAATTGGAGGTAATGTAAAGGGAGTAGAATCTTCCCAGGGTGTAGCTTTTATTGCCGGGACAGGATATTCGGGTTTTCTTGTGGGGCCTGTGATTCTGGGTTTTATAGCCGAACAATTCTCATTAAGTCTAAGTTTTATTAGTCTAATGATTTGTTCTGTTGCTGTGTTAGTAGCAACTTTGCTCTTAAAAAGAAAACAACCGGATAAAGGCTAGTGACGAATTATTTTACCTGAATATTTGTAAAATACAATTTAAAATTCCCTTCCGCATTTATATGGCTCTTTGAAATATTCAATCCATTTAATTCTATATACTCTTCCCATGTGGTAGAAAGATTGGGCTCTTTTTGATTTGCTTTCCGAAATGACCATTCCTTGATGATATAATCATCTTCAAAATAAAAGTCATACGCATCGCCAGGGGTATAACCTCCTTCACTGCTATAAACTATGGTTAGTTTTTTCATCGGGGTTTTTGAAATCGGAGCTTCTGCTTTTTCTGATACTTCATAGCTGTAACCGCCATTGTCCCAAAACAGGTTAAAAGGAGCTAAAAACCAATATTTGTCATTAATGAAGCTGGCATCAACTTTGGCAATTGTACTATCTATCTCACTGCGGTTATAAGTAACTGTATCTCCTTGGGAGATTCTGGTAACCTCATTTTTTTGAATATTCCATATCCAGCCCCTCTCAAAATGTGTGGTATCCCGGTCTACATTAAAGGCAAACCTTATTTCTTCCACATTTTTCCAATTCTTTATACCGTGCGCATAGGCTATTTTTTCAGGAACGGTTAGTTCGATATTTTTTGAATCTGCATCTTTTTTTTGCTCGGTTTTGCAACTGAAAAGAGACACCAATGTAAGTATAACCAGAAAGTGTAAAAATCTCATAATAAAGTTTTTTCAAATATAACAGCTTTTCAATTCTTAAAAGGTAATATTACGTGACTTTATTGGGGTAATAAATCCCAATAAAATGATTAATTTTGATTTTTAACAAAAAGGAAAAAATGAGTAACAAAAAGGGAAAAGTACAAGAAGCCATTGATGAAAAGTTATTGGAGGACAGGAAAGTATTTCTATGGGGTATGGTTGATGATGATTCTGCAAAACATGTAATTGATCGTTTATTATATCTTGATATGCAGAACAATAAGGAAATACAATTGGTAATAAATAGTCCGGGCGGCTATGTAACCTCTGGTTTTGCTATTTATGATACTATTAAATCATTAAAGAGTCCGGTCTCCACCGTTTGCAGTGGATTAGCGGCTTCTATGGGTTCTATTCTCCTCTCGGTTGGTAAGAAAGGCCGACGTTTTATACAGCCTCATGCACGTGTGATGATCCACCAGCCAAGTGGCGGAGCAAGAGGTCAGGCTTCGAATATTGAAATCCAGGCCAAAGAAATAATCAAGACAAAAGAGATAGGAGCTAAAATACTGGCTGAAAACTGTGGGCAAACTTATGAAAAGATCCTAAAGGACTTCAACCGTGATTATTGGATGGGTGCAGAAGAATCCATTGAATATGGAATTGTGGATGCCATTTTAGAATAGGAGCTACTACTTTAACAGAAAAAGACCTTCATAGATTATAAGATGAAGGTCTTTAAAAATATATATGGACGCCTAGGCGGAAAATTTTATTTTCTATATATACGAAGAACACCCTCTGAAAAGATCTTTTTTTAAGAAAAAAATGATGAACTATGTTTTTATTTCTAAGCAGAAATAGGTCTTGAATACCCTTAAGTAATTTATATACCATTTATTGTTTTAGTGACTGCTTGTCATCATAACTACATAGAAACTTAATTTTAGTACATTTACCTTTAAACCAAACCATTCTGCAGGCTTTAATTATGAGGCAAACTCCAAAAGATATTGCTATTATAGGATCCGGATTAATTGGATCTTTATTAGCCATATATCTCAAAAGGCTGGGGCATAAAATTACGGTGTTTGACCGTCGGCCTGATATCAGGACCATTGAATTTTCGGGACGTTCCATAAACCTTGCAATGAGTGATAGAGGTTGGAAAGCTTTGGCCGAAGTAGGAATTGAAAAGGAGATAAAGAAAATTGCTATACCCCTTTATAAAAGGGCAATGCACGTAAATGGCAAGCCAGTTTATTTTCAGAAATACGGCAAGGAAGAAGAAGCAATCTGGTCTATTTCCAGAGGGTCACTGAACAGAAAGATGATTGATCTTGCTGAAAATGCAGGGGTTATTTTCAGATTTAACGAAAAAGTCTGGGATATTGATTTACCTGAAGCCCAATTGTATACCGGGGCAACGGAAAAAGGGGAATGGAAAGCATATAATTATGACATTGTCTTCGGATGTGATGGGGCATTTTCCAGAATTCGCCACAAAATGCAACGAAGAAGCCGCTTTGATTATTCACAGGATTTTTTAGAAGTTGGCTATAAAGAGCTCACTATTCTACCTAATGATGATGGTACGCACAAACTAGAAAAAAACTCCTTTCATATCTGGCCCAGAGGAAATTTTATGTTTATTGCAATGCCAAATCAGGATGGTAGTTTTACCTGTACATTATTTTTGCCATTTGAAGGTGAAGTTTCTTTTGAGAATATAAATACCAAAACCAAGGCAAGAGAATTTTTTAAAACCCATTTTCCCGATGTAATTAAAGAAATAGACAACCTGGCTGAAGACTTTTTTAAAAACCCGACCAGTGCCATGGTTACCATGAAATGCTATCCATGGACCTATTGGGATAAGGTTGCTCTTGTCGGGGATTCTGCGCATGCCATAGTTCCCTTTTACGGGCAAGGCATGAATGCGGGTTTTGAGGACATCTATATTTTAAATGATTTAATTTCCCAATATGGGAATGATTGGGAGCGTATTTTTCAGGAGTATCAGAAGAAAAGAAAACCAGATGCTGATGCTATAGCCGAGTTGAGCTACAGAAATTTTGTAGAAATGAGCAGCAAAACTGCGGATCCGCTTTTTTTGCTACAAAAGAAAATAGAAAAACACTTTGCTGAAAAATACCCGGACAAATGGATTCCGGTATACTCGAGGGTTACATTCTCTGATCAGCCTTATTCAGATGCATTAGCCATAGGTGATGAGCAGGAAAAAATAATGGAAAAGGTTATGCAATTACCAAATATTGAACTTATATGGGATAGCCTGGAGGTAGAAGAAAAAATATTAGAGTTACTTGAAAAGAATTAATTTATTTATACATCTA
>NZ_CAMYIP010000051.1:0-63296 GCF_947258525.1 uncultured Eudoraea sp. | reverse complement strand
GGATCAATATCGGTTTTTAAACCGTCTTTATCTAAAACTTCCTTGCCTGTGCATACTAAAAGAACTAAATCTCTTTCCTCCATTTCGTCATTCCGACTAACAAACTTATTAACCTGCAAATCTCTGACAGGCAAATTATTATTCGTATCTATTATAAGGAGAACTCGGTTTTTCCACCTAAATTCCGCCAATTCCTGTGCGGACATCCCATTAAATTGTAGCATTAAAACTAAAAGCGCAATAAATCTTAGACTTGACATATACATATATAGTACTAAAATAAAAAAACCACCTGACTACAGGTGGTTTCAAGTAAATATTTAATTCTATCAGATTTTAGAAAACATTTTGTGCATCTTCTCCTGTTCTTCTTCAGCCAAGACAGGATCTACAAGAATTCTCCCACTATGTTCATCTGTAATTATCTTTTTTCTCGAAGCAATTTCTACCTGTACCTGTGGAGGTATCGTAAAGAATGAACCACCTGAAGCACCTCTTTCAATTGGAACTACTGCCAGACCGTTTTTAACATTATTTCGGATTCGTTTATAAGCTTGCACCAATCTGTCTTCAATCTGCTTTTCAAATTTTTCAGATTTAGCCAATAGTGCTTTTTCCTCCTTGTCCGTTTCGGCAAGAATCGCATCTAATTCACTTTTCTTATGTTTTAAGTGGGCCTCACGTTCCGAAAGTTTTTCTTTGGTCTCACTTATTACTTCCTTTTTTTGCTCGATTTGAACTTTAAATTCTTTGATGTTCTTTTCGGCTAATTGTATTTCCAATTCCTGAAATTCAACTTCTTTCGCAAGCGAATTGAATTCTCTGCTGTTTCTTACATTTTTTTGTTGATCAGCATATTTTTTTATCAGTACTTTGGCCTCTTCTATTAAATTCTTTTTCGCCCCGATTTCATAATTTATGGTTTCCAAATCGGTCTTTAACTTATCCATCCTTGTTTTTAAACCAAGTACTTCATCTTCAAGATCTTCTACTTCGAGGGGTAATTCACCACGTATATTTCTAATTTCATCAACTCTGGAATCTATTAATTGCAAATCATATAATGCTCTTAATTTTTCCTCCACGGTTGTTTCTGCTTTTGTTGCCATATTTAATAATACTTGATAGGATTTGTAATACTCTCTGATAAAGAGATTGCAAAATTAGGCATTTTTTTTGTAAGATAGTCTACCAATAAATTTTTTGTAAACTGCTCAGTTTCATAGTGCCCTATATCTGCGATAAGAATTTTGTTTTCAGCTTCAAAAAATTGATGATATTTTACATCTGAAGTAATAAATATGTCTGCACCCGAATTTTTAGCTGCACTGATGGCGAAAGCCCCACTGCCTCCTAAAACTGCCACCTTTTTAATTTTTTTACCCAGAAAACTTGAATGTTTTATACACGATACATTCATTTTATTTTTGATAAAAGTGAGAAAATCCTTTTCAGCCATTGGAGCTTCTAATTCACCAATCATTCCCATACCAATTTGAGAATCAACATTGTCTAAAGTACTAACTTCGTAGGCTACCTCCTCGTATAGATGATTATCAAATAAAGCTGATAAAACACTTTTTTCTTTGTTTCGTGGAAAAGTAACATTGATCTGCGTTTCTTTTTCTAAATGTAGTTCACCCTTATTTCCCTTTACCGGATTTGCATTCTTCCCTGCTTTATAGCTGCCTGTCCCGTCTACAGTAAAGCTACATTCGCTATAATTTCCAATACTTCCCGCCCCGGCTGCAAATAGATTATTTAAAAGGGCTTTGGCATGGGTCTCGGGGATATATGTAGTTAACTTTTTTATGGTTCCCTTTTGCGGGATTAATATTCTTGTTTGTTTCACTTCCAATACTTCGCATATTTTTGCATTCACACCATCTATTGCATTATCCAGTGCAGTGTGCAGGCAATAAATTGAAATATTATTTTTAATGGCTTTTATGATTGCGCGTTCTACATAATTAGAGCCCGTAAGGTTCTTTATTCCTTTAAATAATATAGGGTGAAAACTAATGATAAGATTGCATGACTTGCTTATTGCTTCATCAATAACATTTTCGAGCGAATCCAGGGTAACAAGAATATTGGTAACATCCATATCCTGATTACCTACCAAAAGCCCTACATTATCAAAATCTTCAGCATATTCCAAAGGGGCCAATTCTTGAAGTATTTCAGCAACATTTTTAACCTTCATATTTAAAATTTATAGCTGTTAAAATTAGACCCATGCAATGATGGGACGTTCTGCAAAGCCTTACAGGTAATTAAAATATTATTCAGATAGCTGCATCCATGCATATCAACATCAATTTTTATCAACTTAAAACTAATTCAAATGGTTAAAGTTTAATCGGATGTTTTTAGATAATTGCGCTCATCAAAGATAAAATATTATATTTTCGTTGCTATGCAACTGCTAAGAATTCTAGCCTTTCCATTTTCCTTAATCTATGCCTTTGCGGTATACTTTAGGAATCTTTTATATGATACGGGAATTTTAACTTCTGCTAAGATGAGTACGCCAACCATATGTGTTGGTAACCTAAGCGTTGGAGGTACAGGCAAAACACCTATGATAGAATGGCTTCTGAATCATTTATCCGGAGGTTCAAAGCTGGCAGTATTGAGCAGAGGTTACAAAAGAAAATCCAAAGGGTATGTCCTGGCACAACCTACTAGTACTGCGGAAGAAATTGGAGATGAACCCTTACAGATATATTCTAAATTCCCTGAGGTTGCAGTTGCGGTAGAAGCAGATAGGGTTAAAGGGATTGAGCAACTTGAAACCAGCCTGCGTCCGGATCTGATACTTTTAGATGACGCGTACCAGCACAGAAAAGTAAAACCATCATTTTCCATTTTATTGACGTCATATGGCCAATTGTATACCAAAGACTGGTATTTGCCAACGGGAAATTTAAGAGACAGTAAAAGTGCTTCTAAGCGCGCAGATTTGATTGTTGTGACCAAGTGCCCACCCGATCTCGACAATGAATGCCAATTAAGGATCATCCAGGAGCTTAATCCTGAAATAAATCAGAAAGTATTATTCTGTACCCTGGAGTACGACAAAAGTTTAAAAGGCGAAAAAGCGGATTTGTCTATTCTCGATTTAAAGAATAAAGGAGTTACCCTTGTAACAGGAATTGCTTACCCCAAACCATTAATAGAATACCTGAAAAGTCAGGAAATTCGTTTTGATCATCGGGAGTTTAGTGATCACCATTACTTTTCCGGGAAAGAGATTGATTTTTTTAACTCCAGACCTTTTGTTCTTACAACTGAGAAGGACTATATGCGTTTGAAGGATAAGGTAGAAAACCTTTACTATATTTCTGTCCGACACAGATTTTTAGGGGAGGGGAAGGAAGTCCTTAAAAAAAGACTTGAGAACTTAAGTAACTGATTTTTTTGATTTATGTTCCAGGATATTTTCGCCAATTTTTTGATAGAATATTTCCGGTTTAAAAGGTTTAGTAACTACATCATTACATCCTGCTGCATAAAAACTTTCTAAGCTGTCATCCAGAGATATAGCAGTGAGCGCTATAATTGGGGTGTCTGTATCAAATTTTCTTATCTGAATTGTTGCTTCAACTCCGCTGATTCCGGGCATATGGATATCCATAAGTATCCCATCATATTGACTTGTATTAGCCATTTCTACAGCAGTGTTTCCATTACTGGCAATCTCACAACTAATCCCTCTTTTATTCAACATTTTTTTGGTGATCACCTGATTTATCTTGTTGTCCTCAACAACCAAAATATGCAACCCATTTAAATCATAGTCTTTTTGGTCTATCTCAAATGCAATGTCATCAACGACACTGTCTTTACTTTTTAAATCAAGTTCAAAGAAAAATGAACTGCCCTGACCCAAAGTACTTTGCAGCTGAATTTTACTGTCAAATAGCCCCAAAAGACTCTTAACGATGGTAAGCCCAAGGCCGGTGCCTCCATATTCCCTGTTAATCTGAATTGAGCCCTGTTCAAAGCTATCAAAGATATTCTGTTGTTGTTCATTTGAAATGCCTATACCATTATCTTTAACTTCAAAATATATAGTCACCTCTTCTTCTTCCTTTTTCATAAGTTTCGCTATGACATTTACTTCTCCATTCTTCGTGAATTTTAAAGCATTACCTACAAGGTTCATAAATATTTGCGATAACTTAAGCGGGTCGCTCATTAAATGCTTGGGAATTTCTTCATCATAAACCAAGGTAATTTTTGTATTATTTTCCTTAGCACTTTGTTGCAATGAGCTTATAACATCTGCAAGCACCTTTTTCAAATTAAACTCCATGTTTAGAGGCTCCAATTTGTCCGCGTCTATTTTGTTTATCTGCAGAATGTCGTTTATAAAATTAAGCAGGTAATCCCCTGAAAATTTTAAAGACTTCAGATGTTCTTTTTGACTCTCGGTTGGATTCTCTTCCAATAATAAGTGGGCCAAACCTGTAACGGCATAAAGAGGGGTTCTCAATTCATGACTCACTGTAGACAGAAAATTAGTTTTAGCTTCCATAGCCTGAACAGCGGCATCTCTGGCTGTTTGAAGCTCCCTGTTTTTAGTTTGTAACAGATCATTGGTCTTTAACTTTATCTGATTATTCCTAAATAGCGATACCGCCAATAATGAAATTATAGTCAAAAAAGCTGAGGTAAGGATCGCGGTAATCTCAGATCTGTTTCGGGATTCATTTAATTCCTCTATTTTGGTATCCTGGCGTTTAATTTCTTCAGACATAAATTCAAATTGAATCCTATCCGCAGTTTTCGCTTCGGCCTTAACTTTTTCTATGGTAAAAACAGAATCCTTTAGATTTAACAGATTTCTGTTATGCATAAGAGAAAGATTATACTTTTTGCTTTTTTCATAAGCTTGTCCCAATATTTCATTAGCCTCAAATACTTCTTTGGAAAAGTCATTGGCCTCCGCAATTTCTAATGCGCTAGTCCCATTTTTAATACTCTCGTCATAATCCTGAGTTTTTAGATATAATCTGGCCAAACCCAGATGTGATTTTACCATTAGGGATTCTTTTTCAAAAACATCATTATTTACTACAAGAGAATTGAAGTTTAAGGCGGCACTGTCATATTTTTCTATGCTTAGATAAATATTAGCCTCTAATAGCAATATGTTGTTGAGAAGATTACGGTCATTGGTAAGCTGCTGAGATTCATTTAGCATGAAAATTGCCTGGAAGTTGTTGCCGCTGTCGTAGAGTAAAATAGACTCAATGAATTTATGAACCGCATGGCCATAAGGATATTCCAGATCGTTCAACAGAACTGTCGCACGATCCCAATAAAAAAGAGTAGTTTCTCTTTTGTCCATTTCCATGTAAAGCAGGGCAAATTTGTGATAACAATCTACCAGGGCCTTTTCATCTTCTGTTTCTTCTGCCAAAGCAGCAGCTTTGTCCAGAGATTCTAGGGCAAGATTTATTTTGTTCTGGTTTTTGTAGGTTCTGGTTTCATTAAAGAAAGTTTCCAAACCATCTACCGGATTTGTTCGCTCCTGGGCCAGGACAACAGGAGTATAGGACAAGCACATAAATATGAGCAATACCTTAAGAATTCTAATATGTTGGAAAAGTAATTTCAAACCACTTTTTATCAATCTGGATAGTTAAGTTAATACATTAAATTTTTGACCTATTTACCTAACTTTTTGATGTTTCGAAAATTATTATATTTTTTAATAAACCTTACTGTAAATTCAAACGTCCAGGATAAGCAACTATTGTTTGTTTAAACAGAAACTATAGGTTATTTCTTATAAAAAGCCCTGTTTTTTAGTTCATTTCAGGAAATTCTGTTAAAAATATTATTTATTTAGCGAATAATCACTGCTTTTTTAACAATTAATGGCATTTCCAAACGCACAATTTTTAAGTGGAAATTCCAGGTAAAACTACATATCATATATAGAAACCTTGAGATAATATAGGGTAGATACTATTTTAATGAATATGTTTATGTGCCTTATAGGAAGATCTAACCAAAGCTCCACTTTCAACATGCCTGAATCCCATATTTTTACCTAATTCCTCATATTTAGTAAATTGTTCAGGTACGATAAACTCTTTTACCGGCAAGTGTCTTTTAGAAGGCTGAAGGTATTGCCCGATTGTAAGCACATCAACCTTAGCATTTCTGAGGTCTTCCATGGTTTCAATAACTTCAGATTCTCGTTCTCCAAGCCCCAACATAATTCCGGATTTAGTGCGTTTTACACCATGTTCTTTCAAGTAACTAAGTACATTTAAGCTACGCTCATATTTTGCTTGTATCCTCACTTCACGGGTAAGTCTTTTTACAGTTTCCATATTATGGGAAACAACTTCAGGAGCAACATCAATAATGCGATCCAAATGAATTCCAAGCCCCTGAAAATCTGGAATAAGGGTTTCCAAGGTGGTATTCGGATTCATTCTTCTAATAGCCTTTACTGTTTCCGACCAGATAATAGACCCCATATCTTTAAGATCATCCCGATCTACGGAAGTAATTACAGCATGCTTAATTCCCATAATCTTTATGGATCGCGCCACTTTCTCCGGTTCTTCCCAATCCACATTTTCTGGCCGGCCGGTTTTAACACCGCAAAACCCGCAGGACCTGGTACAAATATTACCTAAAATCATAAAAGTGGCGGTTCCCTCACCCCAACATTCCCCCATATTGGGGCAACTTCCGGAAGTGCATATAGTATGCAAATCGTACTTATCAACCAAACTTCTTAGTTGAGTGTATTTTTTCCCTGTTGGCAATTTAACTCTTAACCATTTTGGTTTGCCTTTTGGGGGTTGTACTTGGGAAATAGTTTCAACGCTCATAGAAAATTTTTAGCAAATATACGATCAAATAGAAAAACAAAAGTAATTAGTCAGGTGTTCAACTTTTTTATTAAAACGTGATGCAATAAAACTAGCTGTTACTTTTGATTATCTCTGCTAATAACTTTTTTGCCCTGAGTAATTTTACTTTAACATTATTAACTGGTTCATCTAGTTCTTTGGCAATTTCCAAATAGGATAGTTCATTAAAATACCGAAGATTAATAACTTTTTGATAATGAGGCTTTAGTTGTTTAATATTTTGAAGAAGTTTTGCAAGATTTTGATCTGTAATTAATTGATCTTCAGCGGTTGGAGCATCATCAAGAACCTTTTTTATAGCCTCACTATTACCACTTTCTGTGACATCAAGAACATTCCTTTTTCTTTTTCTTATGAGGTCTACATGCAAATTTTTAGAAATAGTAATTAACCATGTTTTGAACTCATACGCTGGATCATAGGTATCTAATTTGTCAAAAGCCCTGGAAAAGGTTTGTATGGTTATATCCTCTGCATCGTTTTCATTTTTAGTACGTATCAGTTGAAAACCATATACATCATTCCAGAATTTATCAAGTAAATTACTAAAAGCAATCTGATTGCCTGCTTTAGCCCTTTCGATAGTACTTTTGAGTGTTTCGTCAGTTTTGTCCAAACCCTGTTATTTAAAAATCTAACCCTAAAGTGTGCTATAATGACTTAGAGGTGACCTCTTCTTTTTTGCAATCCTGCTCATTGGGAAGTTTACCACAATAGCCACAGGCATCGCCATTACTGTTGAGATAAGGATTTTGACTGGCGCAAGTGCCGGCAAACTTGCCATCTTTTTTAGACCATATTTTAATTGCAATACCAGCAAATGCTAAGGCAAGCAGACCAATGGTAAGTAAAATCAACTTCATAAAAAAAATTTGTACAAAGATACAAAAATAAAGCCCCAGCAAGGGGCTTATATGATCTAGTAAATAATTGTTTCTTAATAAGAGATATTGGCTACAATATTCTTAACTGTAGGAGAGTCATTTCCACCTTGAGGCTCTATAGTAATGTAACTAACGGCATTTTCTGCATAGGGTAGGGGTCTGAGTCGATCTTTATCATCAACATTTTTTATTACCCCCAGATTCACCATTTTACCATTAACTTCAGCCCACATCTGATAGCACTGGTTGTCAGGTAAATTAGGCAAATTCCTTACATTGATATAGGATAGCTTTTTAACAGGATTAATGTAGGCCACAGCTTTTAATTCCTTGGCCTTTTTGTTTCCATTAACCGCATACTTTTTGGTTTGAGGATTATTCAGAACAATAAACTGGTTTCTAACATCTTCCAGTTGCTCTTTCATATCCTCCTCCAATGTTCTGATCCTATTATTTACGATCACGTTTTCATCCTGTAAATTTTGGTTTTGATTCCAAAAGAAATAAGATGATCCTGCGAAAAGCAGCGCGGCTATACTTGCGGCAACAGCATATCTTTGAAATTTCCTTCTACCTGTATTCTGGGCTTTAATTCTATTAAGAATCTTGGCTTTAAGACCTTCCGGAGTTTTAAGAGCATGCAATTTTGCAAATGTTTCGAGATTCTCCTGCAACTCATTGTAGGTTTTTCTAACAGTTGGATACATGGCTATATATCGCTCCACCTGCATAGTTTCTTCAGGAGAGGTAGTTCCCAGAAGATACTTTTCAAGCAAATCAGTATCTAAAAATATTCGTATTTTTTCTTTCATGACATTAAAATTAATAGGGGCAAAAATATCATAGAGTTTCCATAAATCTTTTTGAGTTCTCTTAATCCAATTTTTAACCTGGATTTTATAGTACCCAACGGAATATTTAGTTCATCACTAGCTTCCTGCTGTGTCATTCCCTGAAAAAACAGGGCATCCAACACTACATGATATTTATGTTCTATCTTCTCCAAGTTCTCTTTTACGTCCATGAACTCGGGTTTGATACTTTCTATACCTAGATTATATACGTCCGAAACATCAATTTGGATTTCTTTATCAGATTTGGTGTTTACACTACGTAGCTTGTCAATAGCTGTGTTTCGCGTAATTCTGAAGAGCCAGGTAAATAATTTGGCTTTCGATGAATCATAGGAGTCAGATTTTTTCCAGATCTTCACAAAGCTCTCCTGCAAAACATCTTGTGCCAGTTCTGAATCTCTGACTACCTTAAAAGCAACCCCATATAACGTATCACCATAATGCTCATAAAGCAATGAAATGGCCTTATCATTGCGTTCTTGCAATAATTCAACAATATGTTTTTCAAGTAGTGTACTCATATTAGATTAACGACAACAAATAATTAGCCAGGAAAGCATCCAAAACAATATTCCGCGCCGTATATAGTGTAAACGCTAAATTATAAAATTGATTGTTAAGTAAGCGTTTTCTCAATTTTAATTAGATAAATGTGCAACTGGTTATTGTACATTTTATTTTTGGTTAGTTTGGTTTGGTATAACCCCTGAGAATACTTTCTCAGGGGTTATTTTATGACATTTGCTATTCTTTTTAACCGATTATATTTACTTCAGGGTTAATGCTGATGCTAAATCGCTCTAATACCGCTTGCTGTATTTTTTTCGCCAATTGCAGCAATTCCTGTCCGCTTGCACCTCCATAGTTTACTAAAACCAAAGCCTGATTCTTATGCACTCCTGCATCACTAAATCTTTTTCCTTTAAATCCACATTGCTCAATAAGCCATGCCGCCGGAATTTTATAAGAACTTTCAGAAATCTGATAAAAGGGTGCCTCCGGATTATTATTTAAAAAAGTAGCAAACTTATCTTTTGCAATTACCGGATTTTTAAAGAAGCTTCCACTGTTGCCTAGTTTAATTGGGTCTGGGAGTTTCCTCCGGCGAATTGCAATTACAGCATCTGAGACATCCCTGATTGTAGGGTGTTCAATGTTTTTTCCTTTCAATTCGGATTCAATTGCACCATATGAGGTATTTGGTTTATGTGGTGGTTTATTGAGTTTTAAATTGACCGATGTAATTATATATTTACCCTTTCCCGAATTTTTGAAAATTGAATCTCTATAGCCAAACTGGCAGTCAGATTTTGAAAAGGTGGTGAGTTTCTGTGTGCTAACGTCCATGGCTTCGCAGCTTACAAAGGAATCTTTTAGTTCAACACCATATGCGCCAATATTTTGTATTGGTGAGGTGCCGACATTTCCGGGAATCAGAGATAAATTTTCCAAACCGCCGTAATCGTGATCAATTGTCCAAATTACTAAATCATGCCAGTTTTCGCCGGCCATTACCTTTAGGACTACGCTGTGTTCATCTTCTGAAAGTATTGAAATCCCTTTGATATTGATATGGATTACTAATGCATTTAAATCATTGGTAATTAAGATATTACTTCCGCCACTTAGCACAATTTTATCCGGGTAATTTTCTTTTTGAAGTACTTCCCTAAGATCCTGAACTGTAGTTATTTCAACGAAATAACGTGCAAGAGCTTCAATGCCAAAAGTGTTATACGATTTTAAGGATATATTCTGCTGTATTTTCACAAAGCCTGGTAGGTTTTAAGTGCTTCTTTTAATATTTGTACCGCTTTTATCAAACGCTCCTTTTTGAGAACATAAGCAATGCGTATCTGATTCTTGCCCATTCCTTCGGTTGCGTAAAATCCGGCAGCCGGGGCAACCATGACGGTTTCGCCGTTTAAATGGTATTTCTCCAGAAGCCATTGGGCAAAATGATCGGCGTCTTCTATTGGCAATTGCGCTATACAGTAAAAGGCCCCGTGAGGTCTGCCTACTATCACTCCCTCTATTTTATCCAATTCCTCTAAAAGGAGATCGCGCCTTTCTACATATTCTTCTATGACTTCTTTAAAGTACTCCTGCGGCGTTTCTAAAGCAGCTTCACTGGCAATTTGGGCATATGTTGGAGGAGAGAGCCTGGCTTGAGCAAATTTTAATGCGGTCGTTATAACTTGTTTGTTTTTAGATACAAGACAACCTATTCTTGCGCCGCACATACTGTATCTCTTTGAAACCGAATCTACGACGATGGCGTTTTCTTCTATATCCTTTTCCCTTAAGATAGAATAGTGCTCTTTGCCATCGTAGGTGAATTCCCTGTATACTTCATCTGCCACCAGAAAAAGGTTGTATTTTTTTACCAATAATGCCAGTTTCTGAATTTCCGTTTTGTTGTATAAATAGCCGGTTGGATTTCCGGGATTGCAAATGAGAATTGCCCTGGTCTTATTTGTAATGAGCTTTTCAAATTCTTCAATAGGTGGGAGAGCAAAATTATTTTCAATACTGGCAAGAACAGGAGTAACCGTTATACCCATTGCTGTAGCAAAACCATTGTAATTTGCATAAAATGGTTCAGGAATTATTATTTCATCGCCTGGATCAGCAATGCTGCCCATGGTAAAAGAAAGAGCTTCTGAACCCCCTGTTGTTACTAAAATATCGTTATGTGTGACATGTATTTTTTGCTTTTCGTAATAGTTGCTTAATTTCTTTCTATAGATTTCCGACCCTTCTGTCCGGCTGTAAGCTAAAACTTCAATGGTATTGTTTTTGACAGCATCTAAAGCTTGTTTTGGGGTTTTAATATCTGGTTGGCCAATATTTAAGTGTATTACTTCAATACCCCGATTTTTCGCGTCTTCCGCATAGGGAACCAATTTCCTGATAGGAGATTCCGGCATTAATTGACCCTTCTTTGAGATAGCTGGCATAAAGTTGTAAGTTTTAACAAAAATGGGAAATCATTGTGGACAAAACAACATAAAAGTTATTATTATCCGTTCATCTAAGGTAATGTTAAAGTATTATAAAGTTTGGCTATTATTTGATATCTTTAATTGACATCGAACTAATTATTAGCAAGTTGCGTACCTTTTTAAAGTTTATTTTATTGTTAATCCTGTGTATTCCATTCTATGGTTTATCGCAAGGATTTAATTTGCCCAAAGGGAAGAAATTTGAAAAGGTAAAATTTAACTTAATCAATAATCTTATAATAATACCTATTGAAGTTAATGGGGCGAAATTGTCCTTTATCTTAGATTCAGGGGTAAGTAAACCTATTCTTTTTAATGTTTCGGACCAGGATTCAATTCAATTAAAGAATGTTTCGGAAATCACAATTAGAGGTCTTGGGGGTGGGGATCCTATCAAAGGATTAAGTTCAAAGAATAATTTTTTCCAATTAAACGATATCAGAAATTACAATCAATTATTATATGTAGTACTGGATAAGGAAATGAATTTCTCTCCAAGTCTCGGAATTCCTATTCATGGAATTATTGGGTATGACCTCTTTAGAGATTTTGTTGTTGAAATTAATTATAGTGCGGAATATATTAAATTTCATGATCCCGAATTTTATAAAGAGAAAGAGAATAAGAAATCGCAGACATTACCAATAGCTCTAAGACGAAACAAGGCATATATTGACGGAAATGTTGGTTTAAGCACGGCAAAAGATGTACCGGTTAAACTTTTAATTGATACAGGCAGCAGTGATGCCATTTGGCTTTTCCAGGACGAGGAAAAAGGCCTTGGGATTCCCGAACAAAACTATCAGGATTTTTTAGGTGAAGGTTTAAATGGAAGCATTTTTGGTAAACGCACTAAGGTAAATTCAATTAATTTAGGGGAGTTTGCTTTAAAGGACGCAAAAGCGGCATTTCCGGACATGGAGACTTTTAGTACATCGGTAGTTACCGGGAATAGAAACGGTAGTATTGGTGGTGCAATTCTTAAACGTTTTAATATTGTTTTTAACTATCCTGCAAAACAAATTACCTTAAAGAAAAATAGGCATTTCAGTGCTCCTTTCCAATACAATATGAGCGGTTTGCAATTGCAGCATAATGGGGTAAGATATATTGCAGATCGGATTGCAGATAGTAGAGGCTTTGTTTTAAATAGTAATAGGACCTTTGGAGATGTTCAGATCCTTATGGAAAATCAAACCCGACTTAGTTTGGTACCCGAGATAATTGTTTCCGGAATCAGAGCTGGTAGTCCGGCGGAAGTGGCCGGTTTACAGGAGGGTGATATTATTTTAGCTGTAAACGGAAAGCGTATACATAGCTATAAACTTCAGGAAGTGATGAAAATGCTCAATGAAAAGGAAGGTAAACGGGTAAAGGTACTGATAGAGAGATATAATAAGGATTTACTATTTTCTTTTGTGCTCAAAAAGGCATTTAAATAAAAAAACCGGAATTTTCATTCCGGTTTTTAATTTTTATAAGCAAGTGGATTTTTCTATTTACCGTCCACGCTTTTTACTTCGCCTTTAATTTTTAATACTTTGGTAGGCGTATCAGCGTTGGATATTACTGTTATAGCCTTTCTAATAGGTCCAACACGCTTAGTGTCATATTTAACTTGAATTTCTCCTGTTTTACCCGGTAAAATTGCTTCTTCAGGTTTTTTAGGAATAGTACAGCCACAACTAGAACTTACCTTACTAATAATTAAAGGCGCTGTTCCTGTGTTTGTGAATTCAAATACTCGAACGCCATCGCTACCTTTTTCGATCACACCATAATCAACGGTTTCTGTTTTAAATTCAATCTTAGCAGCTTTATCCTGGGCGTTTACACTTAATGCAAGTAGGCCTACAAATAATACTAATACTATTTTTTTCATTACTTTTTGGTTTTGGGTGAATCTCAAATGTAAATGTTTTAGTATCAACATCCAAAATTCTTTTGTTATCTACTAACGTTACTTATTTTTGTTTCGTATTTCCAATCAGGTAAATATTAAAATGATTATCGCAAGTTTAACATTTTAAGTGATAATCATTTTTTGATACCCGGATTGTTATAACAAAAACTATACCGAAATTATGGATATTCCATCAAAATATGAGCCGCAGATAGTAGAAGACCATTGGTATAACTATTGGATGGAGAATAAATACTTTCATTCAACACCCGATGATAGGGAGCCCTATACCATTGTTATACCACCGCCAAATGTCACAGGGATTCTGCATATGGGTCATATGTTGAACAATACTATTCAGGATGTCCTGGTTAGAAGAGCGCGCCTTCTTGGTCTGAACGCGTGCTGGGTACCGGGAACAGATCATGCTTCTATTGCAACGGAGGCCAAAGTGGTAGCCAAGCTTAAGGAACAGGGAATTGGTAAAAAGGATATTTCAAGAGAAGATTTCTTAGAGCATGCGTGGGAATGGACACATGAATACGGGGGCGTAATTTTAGAGCAGTTAAAAAAATTGGGGTGTTCTTGTGACTGGGATCGCACAAAATTTACGATGGATGACGATATGTCTGCCTCAGTAATCAAAGTTTTTATTGAATTATATGAGAAAGGGCTGATTTATCGTGGATATCGAATGGTGAACTGGGACCCCCAGGCAAAAACAACATTATCAGATGAAGAGGTAATATATGAAGAGCGCAGTGGCGAATTATATTACCTTGCTTATTCCATTGAAGGTTCCGATGATAAGGTAACCATTGCAACTACACGTCCTGAAACCATTCTTGGTGATACCGCCATATGTATTAATCCAAATGATGAGCGTTTCCACAGTTTAAAAGGTAAAAAGGCAATCGTACCTATATGCAACAGGGTAATTCCAATAATTGAAGATGACTATGTTACTATGGAATTTGGAACTGGTTGTCTAAAAGTTACACCCGCACATGACGAAAATGACAAGCTTCTTGGAGAAAAACATCAACTGGAAACTATTGATATTTTTAATGACGATGCATCCTTGAATTCATTCGGATTGCATTATGAAGGAATGGACAGGTTTGAAGCGCGAAAAGCAATTGTCAAAGAATTAAAAGAAAAAGGGTTTTTAACGAAGGTGGAACCATATGTAAATAAAGTAGGAACTTCTGAAAGAACAAAAGTTGTTATAGAACCAAGGCTTTCAGATCAATGGTTCCTTAAAATGGAAAATTTAGCCAAGCCCGCCCTTTCCGCTGTTCTGGAAACCAGGGAAGTGAAATTTTTTCCAAGAAAATTTGAAAACACATATCGTCACTGGATGGAAAATATCCGGGACTGGAATATTTCGCGTCAACTGTGGTGGGGACAAAGAATACCCGCGTATTATTATGGAGATGGCGAAAACGATTTTGTAGTAGCAGCATCAATAGAGGATGCATTGGTCAAAGCAAAAGATAAATCCGGGAATCCCGGGCTAACCGTAAAGGATTTAAAACAAGATGAAGACGTACTGGACACCTGGTTTTCTTCCTGGTTATGGCCAATTAGTGTTTTTGGTGGAATCATGGACCCGGAGAATGAGGAGGTTAATTATTATTATCCAACAAGTGATCTGGTTACTGCACCCGATATTTTGTTTTTTTGGGTAGCCAGGATGATCGTTGCCGGGTATGAATTTAGAGGAGAAAGACCATTTGACAATGTCTATCTAACCGGGTTGGTACGTGATAAAGAACGACGTAAAATGTCTAAATCATTGGGTAATTCTCCTGATGCACTTAAATTAATATCAAATTTTGGAGCAGATGCGGTGCGAGTTGGTTTATTACTTAGTTCTGCGGCTGGGAATGACTTATTGTTTGATGAAGCGCTTTGCCAGCAGGGTAAGAACTTTGCCAATAAAATATGGAATGCATTTCGACTTGTAAAGGGTTGGGAAATTGCCGAACTACCGCAACCCGAATCTTCTTTGAAAGGGATTGAATGGTATACAGCCAGGTTCAATCAGGTGCTTACGGAGATTGAGGACCATTTTAGTAAATATCGCATATCTGAAGCTTTAATGACCATATACAAGTTGGTTTGGGATGATTTTTGTTCATGGCTACTAGAAATTGTAAAGCCGGCCTATCAGCAGCCAATTGATAAAAAGAGTTATACTGCAATCATAGGTTTATTTGAGAACAATTTAAAACTACTGCACCCATTTATGCCTTTCCTATCTGAAGAAATATGGCAGCGTATTTCAGATCGTAAACCATCCGAGGCTCTTGTCATCTCTTCCTGGCCGAAATTAGAAAGTTTTGATCCTGATCAAATTAAAGCATTTGAATATACGGCTGAGGTAATATCGGGTATCCGAAATATCCGCAAGGAAAAGAATATTCCATTAAAAGAATCTTTGGATCTTTCGGTTCTGAATAAGGAAGGTATAAGTGAAGACTGGGATGTTATTATTAAAAAACTTGCAAATGTAGGGCAAATCAATACCGTTACTAAGGCTGTTGACGGGGCACTTTCATTTAGAGTAAGAAGTAATGAATATTTTATCCCCGTTGCGGGAATGCTGGATATAGATGCTGAAATTAAGAAGATCAAAGAAGAACTGTCTTATACTAAAGGGTTTTTACAATCTGTAAACAAGAAATTGGCAAATGAGAGGTTTGTGAAGAATGCCCCGGAGACTGTCGTTGCCATGGAAAAAAAGAAAGCAGCAGATGCAAAGGCAAAGATCTTAACGCTAGAAAAAAGTCTTAGTAATTTGGAGTAATAAAATTAATGTATTTTTATAATTAATACTTTACTGCCTGGTTTTTAAGGCTTTATGATATGCATTGAAAAAGAAAATAAATAATGAGAAAAGAATTATATGTATTCGCCTTGATATTTTTACAGCTCGTAATTGGTTGTTCTTCGGATAACAATAATAACGAGATTATCGATATTCAGGTTACGAAACCCAGGACAGATATTCCTGATATTATGTTTGAAAGGGCACTGATAGAACTAAAATTTGATGATGTGGAAGATGGTTCTGTACTTACAAGTGCAATTGAAAATGTAAAAGACCTGGTTATCGAGAATAAGGACATTAGCAGTTTATCCGGAATAGCAGACTTTACTGCCTTAGAAGGTCTTTGGGCAAAGGAAAATATTCTTACTACTTTGAATGTTTCTGAAAACTCCAATTTAAAATTTGTATATGCCAATGATAATAATCTTACAAGGCTTAACGTATCTGATCTGAGTAATTTAGAAAAGATAAATATGGAAAACAATGCACTTACACAGCTGGATATTTCAGGGAATCCAGCATTACAACAATTAAGTCTGGCTAATAATTCATTGCAGGCTATAGATATTTCCAATATTCCCAGTCTTATTCAGTTAAACACCTTTTCCATAGAAAATAATCCCTTGGATTGTATTAAGGTAAATTCAACACAAATTGCAAATATACCGGCTCAGTGGACCAAGGATGAAACTGATGTATACGACTTAGAGTGTAATTAGTATCCGGGTATTTAAATTAGAGGGCTTCGTCAATCAATGATTTAAGGATTATTTTTTTGAACATATCCTATCAGATCGTTACCTTTAAAATAAAACAAAGACATATGAGAACTTCTTTATTTGCCTGTTTCCTGTTTATTTCAGGGATTGTTTTGGCACAGGAAAAATCAGTAAAAATTCTCCCCGTGGAGATTCAAATAAAAACGGCGGTCTTACCGGCACCTGATGAAGACAAAGCAAATGCCGAGAACTTACCGCCCAGGGTAAAAACTTTAAAGAAAAAAGAGCAATCAGAGGTGAGGAAGTAGCTTCGGGTAAGCTAAAAATGCCCGAAGAACCCAGCATGATGTACATATTTTATGGTACAGATGAGAATTATGATAAAACTACCGGTGATTTAAAAGACGGCAAGTTTCGATATGTAATATATACACCATTCGCCACAACTGAATCTACAGGGCTACCCAGTAAACCTCACGCGCCCGGAATGCCATGGTTGATGGATCCCGGAACCCATAGAGCACATATAATGGTTGGTCCTTTCAAATAGCAAACACTACCAATTAATTTTACCCTAATCGTTAATTGCTGAATTTTTCTATCTTTGAGTGAAGCATATATTTTTAAATGGAATCTTACGCAACTGCACTCCTTTATGCCATTCCTTTTTTTATTTTTTTATTGGGTATAGAAATACTCTATGGTTACTTTGTAAAAAATCAGAAGTATAAGGTTCTTGACACAGTTAGCAGTATCAGTTCTGGCCTGACTAATATATTAAAGGATACTCTTGGCCTGGGAATCATAATTGTTAGTTATCCCTATTTGCTGGAAAACCTTGCCCTGACAGAAATTAAAGCCAGTTGGTTAGTTTGGGTTATTGCATTTATTGTAATTGATTTTGCCGGTTATTGGAATCACCGGCTAAGCCATCATATTAATTTTTTTTGGAATCAACACGTTATTCACCACAGTAGTGAAGAATTTAATTTGGCATGTGCCTTGCGCCAGTCAGTTTCTAATTTAATTGGCTATTTTCCTCTTTTATTGCTTCCTGCAGCACTTCTGGGTGTTCCTTCAAAGGTTATAGCTATTCTGGCACCCATACATCTTTTTGCTCAATTTTGGTATCATACTCAGCACATAGGAAAAATGGGTTGGTTAGAATATATAATTGTTACACCCTCCCAGCATAGGGTTCATCATGCAATAAATCCGGAATATATAGATAAAAACCTTGGTCAGGTATTATGCATATGGGACCGTATGTTTGGAACTTTTCAGGAAGAACTTGCCGAGGTGCCTCCACAATACGGAATTTTGAAGCCCGCACGTACCTGGAATCCATTGCTTATTAATTTCCAGCATATCTGTCGTTTAATTAAAGACGCCTGGCGTACCAACAGCTATTGGGATAAAGTAAGGATTTGGTTTATGCCTACAGGTTGGAGGCCGGCTGATGTAAAAGAGAAATATCCGGTAAGTGTTATTCAGGATGTATATCATTTTAGAAGGTATAATACTAAGGCTTCTCTTGCTTTTAAAGGCTACGCAATTTTTCAAATGTTAGCTACTTTGATTTTATTACTATTTATGTTTTATAACTATACGGAAATTGGGTTTAATGGTCTAATCATATTCGGAGCCTTTGTATTTCTTGGAATATATGGCTATACCACACTCATGGATAGAAGCAAAAATGCTGTGTGGATAGAGCTATCTCGAGGCATACTTGGCCTTTTTCTCATTTTTATTACAGGAGATTGGTTTGGCATTAATGTGCAGCTTTCTGGCGGAAGTTATATAGTAGCAATGTATTTTGTTATTACAATACTGGGGGGTGTTTATTTTACTTATATAGAAGGAGAATCATTAACTGCTAAAGCAGTTTTATAAAAATTGAATATGGAGATAAGACCATACATACTTGCTGAATCTAATTGGGAAGCTAACAAAGTTGAAGATTTTGATATGGCAATTCTACCCTGGGGAGCTACAGAAGCACACAATTATCATTTACCATATGCCACAGATATTTATGAAGCTGATTATCTTGCAGCTGCTTCGGCCAAAATCGCTTGGGAAAAGGGTGCAAAACCAATTGTATTGCCCACGATTCCGTTTGGTGTAAATACGGGACAATCTGATATCTATCTGGATATAAATATTTATCCCACAACGCAGCTGGCTATCTTGAACGACATTATAGAAACCTTAAATAGACAGGGAATTAAAAAACTATTAATATTTAACAGTCATGGAGGAAATAATTTTAAGCCTTTGGTTAGAGAATTAGGACTAAAATATCCTGATATGTTTATTTGTTTCTCCAATTGGTTTCAGGCCATGAACAGATCGGACTACTTTGAAAAAGAAGGTGATCATGCAGAAGAAATGGAGACAAGTCTTATGTTATATCTAAAACCTGAATTGGTGTTGCCTAAGGATAAATGGGGCTCCGGTAATTCCAAAAAATTTAAGATAAAGGCATTTACTGAGGGTTGGGTATGGGCAGAACGAAAATGGTCAGAAATAAGTGAAGACACCGGTGTGGGGAATCCTGAATTTGCCACCAGGGAAAAGGGTGAGCAGTTCTTTAAAGATGTATCCCTAAGATTTGGTAATTTGATTTATGATTTGTGCAATGCTGATATTAAGGATCTTTACGAATAGCTATTCTTATTGCTTGTTAACAATCTCCTTTTGCACCAAATTCACATATAGTTTCATAGCCTCTTTCCGATCAATATTCTGGGCCTGAATTAAAGCATTTGCCTTAAAAGCGTTTATTAATGGAGTCTTGCTTCCGGGGTTGTTATAGTTTTTATTGGCAATTTTATAGTATGCGTATAATTTCAATAATAAGTCTGCGGGTAACGGATTTTTATATTCATTTACCAGTTGCACTGCCGCTAAAAATTCGCTATTTAATTTATCATTCTTCATCCTTATGAGGAGTTGTGGCTAAACAGGTTCTGCCACCCACCACTTTCTGGTTTAATTTGACTGTGATAGCGCTGTCTAATGGCAATAATAAATCTACTCTTGAACCGAATTTAATAAAGCCGGAATCTGCACCTTGCTGTACATTTTCTCCAACCTCTGCATAATTAATGATACGCCTTGCCATTGCGCCCGCTATTTGCCTGTAAAGAATATCCCCAAATTTTGGAGTATGAATTACAACTGTTGTGCGCTCATTTTCTTCACTCGATTTTGGATGCCAGGCCAAAAGATATTTGCCGGGGTGATATTTAGAGTATTTAATAACTCCACTAGACGGATAACGTGTTATATGAACATTAGTTGGTGACATAAATACGGAAACCTGTATACGTCTGTCTTTAAAATATTCCTTTTCTTCTACTTCTTCTATAACCACCACCTTGCCATCAACAGGAGCCAATATATCATTAAAATTTCTATTAATGACTCTCTTTGGGTTTCTAAAAAACTGGAGAATAAAAACTAGTAATATTAAAGCCAAAATTTGGACTGTATTCTTTATCCAAGGTTCGGCGATATAAAATTGAGCCAATACAACTATAATACCAACGCTAAAAAAAGTTGTCAATATAATTTTCTGGCCTTCTCTATGAAACATATGAAAACAACATTAAAGTTAAATAAGCAAAAGGGGCAGCAAATATTAAGCTATCTAAGCGATCTAGCATGCCGCCATGTCCCGGCAAAATGGCACCACTATCCTTAACACCAGCCTGTCTCTTTAATTTAGATTCAACCAGGTCACCCAAACTCCCGGTTAGCACTATAACACCGGCCAATATAACCCATTGTGTGGGGTTTACAATATGTTCGTATTTCGCCATAATATAGGCAGCTCCCAAAGTAAAAACCAATCCTCCTACGGATCCTTCAACAGTCTTTTTAGGCGATACCGCCGGATATAGTTTTGTACGGCCCAATGTCTTGCCTACAACATAGGCAAATGAATCGTTTACCCAAATTAATATAAAAATTCCCATAATTAGGTATTTGGCAAATTCATTGTCCTTATATGGGATCATAGTCAAAAAAATGCATCCGCCTCCAACATAGAAAAGACCTGCAATAAATTTTTCGTAATTATAATAGATTTTTTTCTTTTTAGAAAATAGGTAGTAAATCAAACTAAAGTTCACAATGATGGTAAGAAACATGAGTACATTGATCAAAATTTTATCATCTATAAGATAAATATAAGCCCACCATAGACCTAGGTAGGCTATAAAAATATAGTATCCCCTTAGGGATACCAATCTTTTATATTCATACAAACAAGCAAGGCCAAAAACCATAAAGAGAAAGTCAAATGCATCTGAACTTAGAAAAACGGCGGAAAGAAGTAGAATTACATAAACAGCGCCAGTTAATAATCGCCTAAGAAGTTCTTTCATACTAAAGGTCTTCCATAAGTAATAAATACAAGTGCTTTGTGCTGCTTCCGTAGGTTAGAAAATCATTCGCATTTTCTTCAGTTCCTTGAAAATGTTTAATGGTAGTAATATTTGCAGGAATGCCTTGTCTGTATTTTTTCTTGATTGTTTTTAAGCCCTCACCAATAGTATCCACCAACTGACTGGTGGTCGCAAAAACAATAACATTATCCGGCACTTCGTTCAGCTTCTTCTCTTTAAGCTGGTTTGAGCAAACCAATATAGAACCGTTTTGAGCTACTAAATGTTCACAAGTAGTAAAGAAAATTTCACTTTCGTTTGCCTCATCAGTAAAGTGTATATTATTCTTGGAAAATTTCTCTCTTAGGCGAGGATTCATTACGAAGAAAAGATTTTCCTCCCAATGATTTTCTTCAATTATATTTTTTAAAGCTTCAGTAACTTCATCGAAAGAATCGCAATAAATGAATTTTCCGCCATTCTTTTTGAAATGAATAGTAAACTTTTCATCAACAGGAATATTTAGGTCGGGCATATGCATACCTCTCGTTTCCACTGTTTCTTTGGAAACTTTCTTTTTACCGCCGCCAAATAGCTTGTCAAATAGACCCATCGATATATCTAGTCTTCAAATAATACTCGATTTATTTAAAAAACGCCTAGAATTACTAATTATTTTCTTCGGTAGATTCTTCAGGTGTAAGCTTTTCAGTAGAGACTATTTCCTGACCTTTTTGATCAAATTCTTTTTCAAAAGGGCGACTACCGAAAATTTTAACTAAATCCTCTTTAAAGATAACTTCTTTTTCCAATAAGCGCTCAGCCAATGCAATAAGTTTATCTTTATTTTTTTTCAGCACATCAATAGCTCGTATATACTGCTCTTCAATTAATTTGGAAATTTCCTGATCAATTACCTGAGCGGTATCTTCGCTATAAGGCTTGGTAAACCCATATTCATTTTGACCTGAGGAATCGTAATAGGTAAGGTTTCCAATTTCGTCATTTAGCCCATAAATTGTTACCATGGCACGGGCTTGTTTGGTTACCTTTTCCAAATCACTTAGGGCACCAGTAGATATTTTATTGAATATCACTTTCTCTGCGGCCCTTCCTCCCAAAGTAGCACACATTTCATCCTGCATTTGTTCCGGACGAACAATAAGTCGTTCTTCGGGTAAATACCAGGCCGAACCCAGAGACTGACCTCTTGGTACAATTGTGACTTTTACCAATGGTGCTGCATGTTCGAGCATCCAACTTACTGTTGCATGACCAGCCTCGTGATATGCAATAGTCTTCTTTTCTTCAGGAGTAATAATTTTATTCTTTTTTTCAAGACCACCAACAATTCTGTCTACTGCATCCAGGAAGTCTTGTTTGCCCACTGCCTTTTTTTCCTTACGCGCTGCAATAAGTGCTGCCTCATTACAGACGTTGGCTATATCTGCTCCGGAAAATCCGGGTGTTTGTCTGGCCAGAAAATCAAGATCCAGTGTCTCAGAGGTTTTAATAGGTCTAAGATGTACTTCAAAAATTTCTTTTCTTTCCCGGATATCCGGAAGATCTACATAAATCTGTCTGTCAAATCTACCTGCACGCATCAAAGCTTTATCCAAGACATCTGCTCTGTTGGTAGCAGCCAATACAATTACATTGGTATTTGTGCCAAAACCATCCATCTCTGTCAGTAATTGGTTCAAGGTATTTTCACGTTCATCATTAGATCCTGTGAAGTTGTTCTTACCTCTTGCCCGTCCTATGGCATCAATTTCATCGATAAATATAATTGCCGGAGACTTGTCCTTTGCTTGCTTAAACAGATCTCTAACTCTTGAGGCACCAACACCAACAAACATTTCTACAAAATCTGATCCTGATAAGGAGAAAAACGGAACTTTTGCTTCGCCTGCTACAGCTTTCGCCAACAAGGTTTTACCGGTTCCCGGAGGTCCTACCAGCAAAGCACCTTTAGGAATTTTCCCGCCCAGGGAGGTATACTTATCAGGGTGCTTTAAAAATTCTACTATTTCTTCTACTTCTTCTTTGGCTCCCTCTAAGCCTGCAACGTCTTTAAAAGAAGTCCTGGTATCTGTTTTTTCATCAAATAACTTAGCTTTAGATTTGCCGATATTGAATATCTGACCACCGGCACCGCCTCCGGCGCCTCCTGACATTCTGCGCATAAGATAAATCCATATCCCAATAATCAATACAAATGGAAGAATAGATAATAGCAATTCCATAAAGACATTAGACTCTTTATCAAATTCTACTATGGTATCTAAGTTATTCTCCTTTTTTATTTCGGTTATCTCATTTTGAAAAATTTGCAAATCCCCATAGTCCAGTACATATTGCGGAACAGAACCTGTTGAAGGAAACAAAGGTTTTTCTGATACATCTTTGTGCACATCCTTGGCGAGTGCTTCATCAGATAGGAAAACTTTAGCCTGATTGATATTGGTGATAATCAATATCTTGGTAATATCTCCATTTCTCAGGTATTCCTGTAGTTCAGAAGTAGTTGTTTTTTTGGTAGAGGCCAAATTATCGCTTCCAAAGAATTGGAAAGCAATTAAGAATATTGCAATTAAGCCATATATCCACCAGGAACTGAATCTCGGTTTCTTTTGCGGGGTATCATTATCTTTTGCCATTGTCTTTTTTTACTGATTAAAACTACTTTCTACCATTGTGACTTTTGCGTCTCCCCAAAGCCCCTCAACATCATAAAATTCTCTTATATGTTTTTGAAATACATGAACAACCACGTTTACATAGTCTAACAGTACCCATTCTGAATTTTCTGATCCTTCAACATGCCAGGGCTTGTCTTTTATTGCCTTACTTACTGTTTTTTGGATTGAATTTACTATCGCATTTACATGCGTATTAGAAGTGCCATTACAAATTATGAAGTAGTCACAGACAGTATTCTCTATTTCCCTTAGGTCAAGTACATTTATCTCGAGTCCTTTAACTTCTTCTATTCCATCTAAGATTAAAGTAATTAACTCATCTGCACTTGCTTTGCTTTTCTGCATTCAATAATTTTAATTTATACAAAGTTATTGTTTTTTTGTTTTCTTAGCTATTGTTTTTAACATAACATTGTAGATCAAAAACGAATAAGCCTACATGATAAGGATCAAACTTGATGCCACGGATTCGACAAATGCATACCTAAAAAACTTAATGCTTTCAGAGAAACCAGAAGATTTTACAATTGTTACGGCAAATCAGCAGTTGCATGGTCGCGGGCAAATGGGGTCTCAATGGGAATCTGAAGCAGGTAAGAACCTAACGTTTAGCGTTTTAAAGTATTTTAAGAACTTCCATATTCAGGAACAATTCTTATTAAATATAATCACTTCATTAGCAATTTATAATACACTTAAAAAATTAGTTATACCAAACTTACAGGTTAAATGGCCTAACGACATTATGTCAGGTAATTTTAAGATATGTGGTATTCTAATAGAAAACAATTTGAAGAATAATTTAATTCAGTCCTCTATAATTGGTTTTGGATTGAATGTGAATCAATTAGAATTCGGGAATTTAAAGAAAGCTTCATCATTAAAAAGAATTACAGGGAAGACTTTTAGTCTGGATGAGGTGCAAACATGCATAGTGCAGAACCTGCAAATACTCTTTGATGATTTTGAATCTGGAAAAGATACGGATATGCGCCAAAAATATAAAAGCTTACTTTTCAGGATGGATAAACCGTCTACTTTCAAAGACAGTAATTCTAAGCTGTTCACAGGCTATATTCGCGGAGTCTCTGAAGTTGGAAATTTAATAGTGGAATTAGAGGATTCCATTTTAAAAGAATATGCATTCAAGGAATTGGAACTCTTGTATTAAATTGTATGGAGGATAATTAAATTGAGAATTGAAAGTTATATTTCGCTCAAATTCTCCGATAACGCATTCATAAAATTAGTAATAGGCGTTTTTATCATCATCGCCATCATTGCATTAAACTCTCCTTCAAAGCTTAAACCAACTTCTGTTTCATTGTCGTTTATAGAGGCTATATCCACAGTAAGTGTAAATGGCAACTTTTCACTGGCAGCTCCCAATACCAGCTGGTTAAAAGGTTGTTGATTATTTCTTTTCAGTACTATCTGTGGCATCCCTTTAAGAGCAAATAGGAAAGTATCGTTGTCTAAAACTTCAAATTTATCGATACTATCGGGCATTAATTGCTCAAAGTTTTTAAGATCGATAACAAACTCATAGACATCCTTTATGTTTTTAGAGACGGTTTTCTTTTTAGTTGTTATTTCCATTTTTTTATGATTTCCATATTGAAGGATTGTTTCTCCATTCAATGAGTGTTTTTAATTGGTCCTCCTTAATATGTTTGCTGGATGAGGCTTGCTCAATAAGATATTCATAATCACTAAGCGTATGAAGTTCTATTTCTTTGGCTTTAAAATTCTCTTCCGAGATGTTGAAACCATACGTAAAAATTGCTAACATTCCTTTTACAACCGCCCCACTTTGTTTTAAGGCTTCTACCGCGTTCAGGCTGCTTTTACCAGTGCTTATGAGATCTTCAATAACAACAACAGTCTGATTTTCAGATAACTGTCCTTCAATTTGATTTTGTCTGCCATGCGACTTGGCTTCGGGCCTCACATAAATAAAAGGCAAACCCAGATAGTCCGCAACAAGCACCCCAATACCTATTGCCCCAGTAGCAACCCCGGCAATTACATCTGGCTTACCGTATAAGTCTACAAGTTGTTTTGCAATTTGTTCCCTTATATAATTTCTGATATCTGGAAAAGATAGGATTATCCTGTTGTCACAATAAATTGGAGATTTCCAGCCGGAGGCCCATGTAAAAGGATTTTCTGGTTTCAACTTAATTGCATTAATTTGCAGTAGGAGCTCGGCTGTTTTTGCCGCAGTGTTCTTATCTAAAACCATTTCACAAATGTATAAAGTTTTTGTTAAAGATGCCCCTTTGATTTTAACAAACAGACTGTCTGATACCGTGAATGGTGAGTATTTTATGTTAAATGGCGAAGCCATTAGCAATGCTATAGATGCCTTGGCAAAAAAAAAGATGCAAAGGGCATTTATTTACCATCCTAACCATGAAGAAATTTTAAAAAAGTTTACAAAAAAAATTCCTTTGGAAATTGCTGGAGGGGGGGTTGTAACCAATAAAAAGGGAAAAGTTCTTTTTATATATAGGAATGATAAATGGGATCTGCCTAAAGGAAAACTTGAAAAAGGCGAGACTATTGAAGAATGTGCGCTTAGAGAAGTTGAGGAAGAAACAGGGGTAAAAGGGTTAAAGATTGAAAATTTTCTTCGGAAAACTTACCACATTTTTAAGAGAAACGGAATCTACAAACTCAAGGAAGTTCATTGGTATGCTATGAAAACCTCTTACAAAGGAAAGTTGGTAGGTCAAAAAAAAGAGGGAATAGAGAAAGTAAAATGGAAAGGTCCTCAGAAAATTCATAAGGCCCTGGAGAATTCTTATACCAATATCAAATCACTATTTGCAGATTAGTTTTCTTTTACGCCATTAAGTGTATCCTTAGGAATGCGAAAGACAGGATATTGCAAATGTGAGGCTTCATAATATTCAGACCACAAATAGATCCACACCAATTGTTAATATGAATTCTGATAATTCCCTTATCAAAATTAAGTAAAAATCTGGCTTATAAATTAAGCCGCTCTTGTAATCTCTTCAATTTCCTTCTTTTGTATAGGTTTGTTTTTATAATCTATGATGTGGTGTGTTTTGGTCATATAGTATTTCCAGTTCTCCCTGTCAGCCGGATCTATGGACGAAGTCAAAATGTTGATTCTTATTTTATGCGTAATAGGCAGTGTAATGAATTCCTCAAGAAATTGCCATCCATCCATTATAGGCATATTTATATCTAAAAATATAACCTCTGGGATCTCTGCCTTATGATTCATCAGGCTCTTAAAATCATCAATGGCTTCCTTCCCATTCACATAACTTTTGATATTTTCACATACATTTAAAGTGCTTAGCATTCTTTTAATCCCAAATACTGTTATTGGGTCATCATCTATTATAGCTATCGATTTAATTTTTGTCATTAAAATATATGTTAAACGTAGTTCCCTTGCCCACTTCACTGCAAGCCATTATCTTTCCATTCATGGCTTCCACCTGATTTTTTGTAATATACAACCCAATACCTCTTGCATCTGAATTATCATGGAATGTTTTGTACATTCCAAATAATTTTTCACCATATTTATTCAAATCAATACCCAGCCCATTATCCTCAATACTTAAAACAGTATAATGTGTTTTTTTAGATACAGATAATTTTATTACCGGATCACGGCTGTCATCCTTATACTTTACGGAATTGGTTATAAAGTTCATGAGTATGCTGTCTATATACGCCGGTATTACCTTAATAAAAGTATCATCGGGTATTTTATTGATAATTTTAGCATTGTTCTTTTTAAGGAACGCCCCTAAATTTTTCTCTGCAGCTACAATTTTCTCATTTAAATTAACCGGTTTTTTATCCAGATTTACGTTGGTACTTATGGCCACTACTTCATTTAAGTTGTCCAGTGTTTCCAATAAGTTATCGGACGCTTCTGTTAACATTTTTATTAAATTATCCTGCTCCTTCTCATCTTTTTCATCAACCAGAAACTCTAATAACATAGAAAAATTGGCAGTATGAGACCTTAAATTATGCGATACAATGTGTGCAAAATTGATTAATTGTTTGTTTTGAATAGAAGTAACATTTATTAGGTCTCTAAGCTCCTCCTCCTTTTGCTTAAGATCCGAAATATCCATGCTAATACCTATCAGGCCGCTGGCTTTACCATCAGGACCAATAAGCGGAATTTTGGATGACATAAATCTAGTCAGACTCCCATCTTTTTTTACGCTTATGGTTTCCTTACCCAAAATTGGTTTTAAGCTATTAATTACACTTAGGTCTTCTTCTCTTGAAATTATGGCAGATTCTTTATCGTAAAAGTCAAAATCATTTTTACCTAAAACTTCCGATTCGTCCTTAAATCCACAATAATTCAATTCTGCCTTATTTACTAATACTTTCCGCGATTGCAAATCTTTGATGTAGACATTAAGTGGCAGGTTATCTATTAAGGTCTTTAGTAATTTTTGTTCGTCCCTAATTTGTTTTTCTTTTTTCCTTACTTCCGAGATGTCCTGTGCTGTAGACCAAAGCAGTTTTCTGCCTTTTTTATTTCCTACCAGAGATCCACTGATTAAAACGGGATAAGTTGTTCCGTCCTTTTTACGAAACTTATGTTCGAAAGGTCCATAAGTACCTTTTAGATCTACTTCCTTTAAAAAATTAATTAATTTGTGTTTTGATGAATCTGGCAGAAGATCGGAGTACCTTAAATTTGCTAAATCTTCTTTCCCATATGCTGTGGCATTTTCAAAAGAACTGTTACAATCCAGTATCTCTCCAGTTTCAAAATCACTAAGGATGTAAGCAATTGGAGACAACTCGTATAGGGATCTAAATTTCTTCTCACTTATTTTCAGCTTCTGTCTTGCCTCAACCATTTCTTTGATCATACGGCCCTCGGCCAAAAGAGATACTACCTGCCCATCTTCGTTATAAATAGGTTTTAAACTGAAATCTACAGGAATAGGTTGTTTATTTTTATCAATAACAACGATCTCACTTCGCATAAACTCGCCCTGGGCTGCGGCAGCTACGACCTCCTTTAACCCTTCTTTAACCATGTCTGGAATTGGCCACCAATAGGCGTCCCAAAACTTTTTATTAATTATATCTTCCTGTTTAAGATCTGAAAATTTTAAAGCAGTATCGTTTATCTCAAGGAAAGTACCTTCGGTATCCAAAATACCTGTAAACTGATAGGAAGAATTAAATATGCTGCTAAAAATCCGCTCTTGTTCTTCTGTTTTTGCCTTGATTAGTACTTCATCCGTAATATCTTGGAATGTCCCAATTAGACCCAAAAACTTTTCATTTTTAAATACAGGCTTTCCTGTCGCAATAACAGATATTTCTTTTCCATTAGCTGTAATTAAATTTAAAGTTTCGTTCCAGGCTAATCCTTTGGTCATGGCAATATCTACCGCCATGGCTATAGTGTTTCTGCTATAGCCTTCTTTATAAAAATTGATACCACTTTCCAGATCCGGTTCAAAGTCTTCAGGGACTTCATGCAGCTTTTTAGTGACTTTACACCAGCTTAATTTATCCTTAACAGCATCGTACTCCCAGCCTCCGATTTTTGATGTTTTGGACTTACCCTTCAGTAAAACTTCAAGTTTTTCTAACTTAACATCATCAAAAATAGTATCTGTTATATCCTTTGTTTTAATAATAACACCAATAATGTTTTCCTGTTCATCATACCAGGGAACATTTACCCACTCAAACCACTTTTCGTTGTTTTGAGAATCATAAAAGTTTTCTACTCCAGAAAGGAGGGCCTTGCCTTTAATTATCCTATTGAGATCTTTTTTCCATGATATACTGATATCACCAAAGAGTTCAGACAGCGACAAGCCAATTACATCCCTGTTAATGAAATCGAAATCCGTAATCCACTTATCTGAAGCATGGATTATTTTGAATTTTTTATCTACAAAAACCGTTGATACAGGTAACTGTTTTATTAAGTAATCATTAGAAGATGTCTGGGTTTCACGCAACATTCTACCGTAATTTCCTACTAAAGTAATCCGATTATCCATCATTTGTTAATGATTGTTGTGAACTGCTCCAAACTAGTTGTGTGACTTCAATTTTACATGGAGTACACGATAAAATAACTCAAAATGAAAGTAATTTCCTACTAAAATAGAATATTTTATGAAATAATGTGCTCTAAATAATAAAAAGAAAAAGGCCGTAAGAATAATAAACAATGCGGCTAATCGGCAAACTTCAGGATAATTTAACAGTTTTGGGTACTAAAACACTATAATCCCCTCCATTTCTAATAACATCTCGTACAATAGATGAACTGATAAAGGATTTACCGGAAGCTGTTAAAAGAAAAACCGTTTCAATTTCTGAAAGCTTCCTGTTAGTATGTGCAATAGCTTTTTCAAATTCAAAGTCCGCAGGGTTCCGCAAACCACGAAGGATATATCCGGCCTTAACTTTCTTGCAGAAATCTATTGTCAGACCTTCATAAGTCATAATTTTAATTTTGGGTTCATCCTTAAAGGCTTCTGAAATAAATTTCATCCTTTCTTCAAGAGAGAACATATATTTTTTTTCGGCATTTATTCCTATAGCAATGATTAATTCATCAAATAAAATTATTCCCCTTTCAATAATATCTGAATGACCCAAGGTTATAGGATCAAAAGAACCCGGAAAAATAGCACGTTTCATGTGGATTTTTGGTTTACAAGTTAAATGTAATCAATTTACTTCATTGCTTCTGTTATAGCATTTTCAAAAAGTTGGGGTAGACTTATACCTGCTATTTGCGCCTGTTGCGGCAAGATACTCTCTTCTGTCAGGCCAGGAGTTGTATTCATCTCCAACATATAAGGTTCATTGCCTATAAAAATAAATTCGCTTCTTGAAAATCCTTTCATTTTTAAAACCTCATAAGCCATCTTTGCCTGACGCCTTATATTTTCTTCCTGTTTTTCGGTTAAGCGGGCCGGGGTTATTTCCTTTGATTTTCCTTCATATTTGGCTTCATAATCAAAAAAATCATTATCTGTTACAATTTCTGTTAAAGGCAACACAAGGGTTTCACCTTTAAAGGTTATAACACCTACGGAAACCTCTGTGCCGTCAAGGAAAGACTCAATAATAATTTCATCGTCCTCATGAAATGCCTTGTCAATTGCCGCCTGCAACTGTTTTTTCTCAAAAACCTTGGAAATTCCAAAACTACTTCCAGCTCTATTTGCTTTTACAAAGCAAGGAAGCCCAACTTTCTCGACAATAGCAACATGATCAATAGTATCGCCCAAATTCAAATAATAAGAATTGGCTGCTTTAATACCGTAGGGCTTTAGGGCACTTAATAAATCTCTTTTATTAAAAGTAAGGGCCGCCTGATAGTGGTTGCATGAAGTTTGTGGAATTCCCAATAGCTCAAAATAAGCCTGCATTAATCCGTCTTCTCCCGGAGTACCATGAATTGCATTAAAAACACAATCGAACCTAAGATGTTGATTGTCAATAACTACGGAAAAATCATGCTTGTTTACCGATAGTTCATTTTCGTCTTTATCCAGATAAACCCATTTTTCTTTGGAAATAATAATGCGATAAGCATTAAATTTCTCCTTATCCAAATATTGAAAGACTACATTGCCGCTCTTTATTGAGATCTTATACTCACTGGAATAACCCCCCATGATAATGGCAATATTTTTTTTCATCTAAAGTTATCTATGCAAGCTCTAAACCCATTTAGACAAATATCACGATTTTAACGTAAATAAAAAATGATAGGGTTTCCTATCTTTGTGTCCGACATAAAAAAATGCAATGAAGAATTTTTGGAATTTTCTTAGAAGTAAAGTTTTTTTATTGAATATTGGCCTGGCTTTTCTGGTAATAGTGGCTATATCTATATTTGCTTTACAGTGGTTAAAAAAATCTACAAACCATGGAGAATTTATAGAGGTTCCTGATCTATCGAAGTTATCGGTAATGGAAATGAGAGGAGTAATAGAGGATGCTAATTTACGCTACGAAGTATTGGATTCAGCAAATTTCAATCCGGATTACCCGAGGTTTTCAATAATTGAACAGGACCCACCTGCAGGCAATAGAGTAAAAGAAAATAGAAAAATATATATTACTGTTAACCCTTCGGGTTATAAAAAAGTTACCGTTCCGAATATTATTCAGGTTACACAACGCAATGCAGAATCTATGCTTCGTGCTGTTGGATTAGACGTTGAACGCGTTACCTATATTGATGAGTTGGGGAAGGATATGGTATACTATTTAAGGCATAAAGGAAAAACAATTAATCCGGGCGATAAAATACCAAAAACTTCAAAAATTGAACTGGTCTGTGGAAACGGAACTATAACCGGCCGGGCGAAAGTCAAGGCCGATTCGGAATAAGAAATGGCATCTAACAACACTTCAGATCCTCAAGAGGATGAGCTTTACGAGCATTATAGTTTTGTAGCTTCAAAAGGGCAGGAACCTTTACGGGTTGATAAGTTTTTAATGAACTTTATAGAAAATGCAACCCGGAATAAAATTCAGTCCGCTGCAAAGGAAGGCCATATATGGGTTAACGAATCTGTAGTAAAACAAAACTACAAGGTCAAAGCAGGTGATGAAGTCAAAGTGTTTTTTGAACATCCACCTTATGAGTTTTTGTTGTCTCCGGAAGAAATACATTTGGATATTGTCTATGAAGACGAAAGCCTTTTGGTTGTAAACAAACCCGCCGGAATGGTAGTACATCCGGGGCATGGAAATTATTCGGGAACCTTAATAAATGCGCTATTATATCATATAAAAAATTTACCTGTAAATTCTGATGAGAGACCGGGGCTTGTTCATCGAATAGATAAAGATACCTCCGGATTATTGGTTATTGCCAAGACAGATCAGGCTATGACTCACCTGGCCAAGCAATTTTATGATAAAACAAGCGAGAGAGAATATGTTGCCTTGGTTTGGGGCAATATAGAAGAAGATGAAGGAACCATAGAAGGGCATATTGACCGCAATCCAAAAAACCGACTTCAAATGCAAGTATTTCCGGAAGGGGAAAAAGGGAAAGAGGCGATTACCCATTATAAGGTCCTGGAACGCTTGGGATACGTTACATTGGTTTCTTGCAAGCTGGAGACCGGAAGGACACACCAGATAAGGGTTCACATGAAACATATTGGCCATACCATTTTTAATGATGAACGTTATGGCGGGAATAAAATACTGAAAGGAACTACTTTTACGAAATACAAACAATTTGTAGAAAATGCTTTTAAAATCCTGCCCAGACAGGCATTGCATGCTAAAACCCTAGGGTTTATGCATCCGGTTAGTGGTAAAATGATGCGTTTTGATAGCGAATTGCCGGATGATATGGCCAATTGCGTTGAGAAATGGAGGCATTACTCACTACATTCTCGGTAGCAATAAATTTAGCTGATAGGAGTATTGAAAAGTCTTTTCACTCTTAGTAGGGAATTCACAAAAATCCTCTTTACTTTTATCTTTAAATTATTAAATTATGAAGATTGTGCTTTCTCCGGCTAAGTCATTAAACTTTGAACGTCCTGTTCCCACCACAAAATATACACAACCTGAATTTTTGGAACAGTCAGAAAAACTTAATAGGATATTGACTAAGAAAAATCCCAGGTCCTTGTCCAAATTAATGAGTATTTCAAACGACCTGGCTGAACTAAACTGGGAGCGCAATCAAAATTTCTCACCGCCATTTACTCCGGAAAATGCCCGCCCGGCAGTTTACGCTTTTAATGGGGACGTTTATCAGGGATTAGATGCATATAGTATTCCCGAAGACAGATTAGATAAGCTTCAGGATACCCTTCGAATTCTTTCGGGTTTATACGGTATTTTAAGGCCCCTGGATCTTATGCAACCCTATCGCCTGGAGATGGGGACACAATTAAAAATTGGACGTAAAAAGAATCTATACGAGTTTTGGAAGCCCATAATAACCGATTTTTTAAACGAAGAACTCAAAGAGGGAGAACTTTTTATTAATCTTGCCAGTAACGAGTATTTTAGTGCTGTGGAAGCCAAAAAATTAAAAGCCACTATTATTACACCGGTATTTAAAGATTGGAAAAACGACAAGCTTAAAGTAATCAGTTTCTTTGCAAAAAAAGCCCGCGGTTCTATGGTGCGTTATATTCTGGATACAGACGCAAGGACTCTTGAAGACATAAAAGGATTTAACCTGGATGGGTATATCTACAGCAGGGAGCATACCTTAAAAGAAAATCAGCCTGTTTTTATTAGATAGAATAATTTTCTGAAGCAACCGTTTATACTATGAAGATTCATTTATAAACAACTTGTAATGAAAAATATTGGTTTTGTTTTACTAACCTTTTTAGTCTTTACTTTTAGCTGCACAGACAGGGACGATAATGTAGATACCATCAATATCCGCATCAAAAATGATAGTAATATTAATTTTGATGAGGTACAGGTAAGCACTAACGAAGAATTATATACAAATGTGGCGCCAGGCAAATATTCCGACTATTTGGTGTATGAGATCGCTTATCAATACGACTTTGTTGAAATCAAATCTGGAGAAGACATCTACGTACTACAGCCGATTGATTTTGTAGGGGAAACAGAACTTCCCATTGGTTTTTACACCTATAAACTCAGCATAAACGAGGAAGGTGAAGTAGGGCTTGAATTCGTTGTGGACTAAGATTTACTTTTAGTCTTTTTTTTCTTTGTAACTACAACTTTAGCTTTTGACTTTTTAGGTCTTCGTGCACCGTATGATTTATTGGCAATCTTACCTCTTTTAGTTTTTATATCCCCTTTACCCATTGGTATTGTATATTTCTTTCAATTTACAAAATTTGGCATAAAAATGCAATCTGCCATTTTACCCATTCGCAAAATACTATCTTTATAAAATAGTAGATTAAGGAGATAATACCGATAATTAGGATTCAATTTGTTTTTACATACCCACCCTTATAGACCTTTTATATTTCATAATACCACTAAGCTTATTGTGGGGACTTTACCGCCACCCAGATTCACTACAGGGGATTTAAAGGAAGGAGATGTTGATTTTTGTTATGGAAGCAGAGATGGACAGTTATGGAAAATTCTGGACCAGATTTTTGAATTGAATTTAAAATTCGAATCAACCGGGGAAGCTGTAAAACAGCGTATGGATTTTCTGAAGGAACAAAAATTAGGAATTTGTGATATAGTTCAAAGTGCGGAACGTTTAAAAGTAGATGCATCAGATCTTGGTATGAAGAATGTATCACTCAGAAATCTAATAGGGTATTTAACTAAATATAGAAAGGTTGAAACCTTATTGTTTACTGGTGGAAACAGTAAGAACGGACCGGAATATTTTTTTAGAAAACATTTAAGGGAGTTTGGAATAAGATTGGAACAAATTTCCGGCGAAGTACCGAGAATACACAGTTTTACAATGCCGGGAGAACAAAATAGAATCGTTACCACTGTTTCGCTGACAGCTCCTTCAGGTTCTGCAAACAGGGCAATTGGCAGCTTCAACTCTTATAAAAAGATCAAAATGGAGAATCCGGGATATTCAACTTTGCAATTCAGAGTAGATCAATACCGTACTTTCTTTAAGTACCGTAATTTTGCTGGTCTCACTAGTTGAATGATCCTGGTCGCTTAAAAAAATACCTATGAATTCCTATGTTTTAAATCTGAAGTGTTTGTTTTTCAAATTGGGTTTTATGGCTAGAAATATGTTGGTTTTTTAATGAGGAAAAATTATTTCGTGATTTGTCGTATTAAGGTTTAAATATTATATTATTATACGGATATTTAGAGGATTAAAACCAATAAGAAACTTTCGCAATTTAGGGGAGTCAATTGAATAGTTAAGAATTTTATGCATCAGACAGATAGATTAGAAGAATTTAAAAAATCAGTTAAAAATAAGTTCTACGTTTATAACAGCTTGTTTTTAAATTTACCATATCAGGGTATTGAGAATGTGGGGATGCTCATTCCTCTTTTATTTGATCAATGCGAAAAAGGGTTAAAATCCGGCAAAAATCCACAACAAATTTTAGATTTATTTTTCAAGTATTACGCCAATATTGATACTGAAAAAGAAAGAATTGATTTTATGTTCAGTGTAATACAGTATGTTGAACGGCAAGTGGTATTATATGACAGTGTAGAGGATGCTGCATTTCCCAAATTGCATGAACATTCAACCTCTTTATCCATAAAGGACTACTTTCAATTAGTAAATAAGACTAAGAGCTGGGAAAAGATTGCGAAGAAATTATCGAGTTTTAGTGCGCGTATTGTTTTAACTGCTCATCCAACTCAGTTTTATACTCCGGCTGTCCTGGATATCATTGAAGAATTAAAATCACTTATTCTTGAAGATAAGATTAATGATATTGATCTTGTTCTTCAGCAGTTAGGGCTCACTTCTTTGATAAATACAAAGAAACCAACACCATTAGATGAGGCCAAAAATATTATTTATATTCTTAGAAATGTTTACTATGCCGCCGTCGGGGATTTATTCTCTTATGTAAAAAGCAATATAGAGAATGATGAATTTGACAATTATGATATAATTAAACTTGGGTTTTGGCCAGGAGGAGATAGAGACGGAAATCCATTTGTAACGGCAGATATTACTAAAGACGTGGCTGATGAGCTTCGTACGAATTTAATGAAATGTTACTATAATGACCTCAAAATACTTCGTAAGAAGCTTACATTTAAGGATTTGCGTCCGGACTTGAATGCTTTAAGAGATAGGCTATATGTTTCAATGTTTGATCCTGAAAAAGTAGTAAGTTATGATGATATTGTTGTGCCATTGCTTAAGTCACGGGAAATATTAATAGACAAGTACAATTCGCTCTACCTGAAACAACTGGAGGATCTAATTGACAAGGTAAAAATTTTCAAAACACATTTCGCAACTCTTGATATTCGTCAGGATCATAGTAAACATAAACAAGTAATTGAAACAGTACTTAAAGGTAATGGTTATATTAATGAAAGTCTTGGTGAACTTGCAGAAGACGAATTAACAAATTTACTGCTCAATGAAAATTTGAAATTAGATTCTAAGGATTATAAAGATGAAATTGTAAAAGACACCATTGCAAATATTTCCCAATTAAAGGAAATTCAGAATAAAAATGGTGAACAAGGTTGTAACCGCTATATTATAAGTAACTCTGAGGATATCTATTCAGTTCTATTTGTCTATGCGCTTTTCAGATGGTGTGGTTGGAAGAAGGATAGTATTACTTTTGATATTGTTCCGCTTTTTGAAACAATGAAAGGTATGGATACTTCGGAGCATACCATGCAGTCCTTATTTGATTTACCGGATTACCTTTCTCACCTTGAACAACGGGGTAACAGGCAAACCATGATGCTCGGATTCTCGGATGGCACAAAAGACGGCGGTTATTTAAAAGCCAATTGGTCTATTTTAAAAACCAAGGAGGTTTTGTCAAAGGTTTGTTTAAAAAACGGTATCGATGCCATATTTTTTGACGGCCGCGGCGGACCGCCGGCGCGTGGTGGCGGAAAAACACATCGTTTTTATGCTGCTCAAACTAAGGACATAGCCAATAACGAAATACAATTAACTATTCAGGGCCAGACCATCACAAGTACGTATGGTACCAAGGAACAGTTCATGCATAATTCTGAGCAGTTATTGACTGCAGGATTATCCAATAATCTCTTTGGCAAAGAAAATATAATCCCAAAAGAATCACGAAAGTTGATGGAAGAACTTTCTGATCTTAGTTTTGCTAAATATGATGCTCTTAAGCAGCACGAGATGTTTATTTCATATCTTGAAAACAGGAGTACTCTTAAATATTATACTAAGGCTAATATAGGCAGCAGACCCGGAAAGCGGGGGCAAAAGGCAAAATTGGAACTCACAGATCTCAGGGCAATATCATTTGTGGGGTCATGGAGCCAGCTCAAACAAAATGTCCCCGGATATTTTGGAATAGGTACGGCTATAAAAAAGCTGAAAGATGAGGGAAGGTTAAAAGAATTAAAGAAGTTATTCAGGGAAGTTCCGTTCTTTGAAACTTTAATGCTTAACAGTATGATGTCCTTATCTAAGTGTTATTTTGAGTTAACGAGTTATATGCAGGACGACGAAGAATATGGTGATTTCTGGAATATCCTTCACGATGAATTTATGCTTTCCAAGGAGATGTTATTGCTCATAAGCAATTCGAAGATACTTATGGAACATGAAGCCGTTTCAAGAGAATCAATTAGAATTCGAGAGAATATTGTACTTCCGTTATTGGTAATTCAACAATATGCCTTGCATCAGGTAAGTGAGAATTCAGAGTATAAAACACTTTATGAAAAAATAGTTACACGTTCTTTGTACGGCAATATCAATGCAAGCAGAAACTCTGCATAGCTGAGGTATGCAGCAGCTTTATGCTATTTTTTAGAATGAATAAGACATTTTTATCTCAAAGCAGGCTGAAAATCAACTATTCCATTTTGTTGCTTAAAATCCCATAAAAGACTTCTATGCCGTAGGCAATCTGCCCTATTTTTAAATTTTCATTAGGGCTATGCTGATTATTATCGGGATTCACGAGGGGGACGAGAAAGGCTGGAATTTTTAGTTCGTTAACAAAGGGTGCAATTGGAACAGTACCCCCCATGATCCTTATTTGTACAACATCTTCTGAAAATGTATTTTTAAAAGTATCTACAAGGTAATTGCCATACAGATTGTCCAAATCTGTCCTGAACGCATCTGTGACTGTACCTTCGGTAATGGATATGATCTTATCATGCTTCATTCTTTGACTAACATCCGGAACATCGGTCATTACAAAATACCCTTCATTTTCGATATGCTTTTTGACAAGGTTTTTCAGTCGATTACCATCAGTTTCAGGGACCAGCCTGATATCTATTTCAGCAGTGGCACTTTCAGGCACTATGGTACGTGCTTTTTCACCAACCCATCCTGAAGATAACCCCCTAATATTCAATGATGGATATTGCAGGGCTTCCTGATAAAAAGAGCCCACTTTTTCGGGTTGTTTAATAGCCAGGTGGGTATTAATTGTATTGGCATCATCTGGCACACTATTTAGTATATTCTTTGTTGATTCGTCTATAGTAATGCCATCATAGTATCCTTCAATCAATACTCTGCCCTCCTTATCTTTCATGCTCGCCAATACCTGAGCCAATTGAAACCCGGGATTAGGAGCATAATTGCCATAATGGCCACTATGCTGTGGATTTATAGGGCCATAGGTGGTTAGGGTTAAAGAAGTTATTCCTCTTGCGCCATACGCAATTGTTGGATTACCGGAAGAATGGACAGGACCATCTGATATGATCAGAAAATCTGCTTCTAACAATTCTCTATATTCTTTAACAGCCTTTGGCAGGGGTGCGCTACTTTTTTCTTCCTCTCCGTCTAATATTACTTTTACATTAAAAGGAATTTCTACATTGTTTTTCTTCAAAAGATCTATTGTGTTCAGAAACATAACAATTGGTCCCTTGTCATCTGAGGTAGAACGACCAAAAAGGCGCCAATCATAATTTACATCCTCCTTTAAATCATCGAATGAATGTGTTTTCCATGTATCGTTTTCCTTTGCTTTCAGTACTACTTTATAAGGATCTGGCTGATCCCATTTAGAGGGATCCACAGACTGCCCATCGAAATGCATATAAAATAGAATTGTCGGTTTGTCATCTTGCATAGGAAGGGCCGCAAAAAAAAGTGATTCACCTTCGGTGGGAAGCACAGATGAATTAAAGCCTCTTTCATTGAATTTTTTAGTGAGCCAAGAAAGATTTCTGTTGATATCTGAATGATCTAAAGCATCGTTAGGGATTGCTATAAATTCTCTTAGCTCGTCTATAGTATGCCTGACTTGTGCTTTTACCTCTGCTTCTTGAACTTTAACCTCTACTTCTTGCGCATTGTTGATCCAAAATAATAAAAGACATAAACATGTTGCTAAATTTTTCATGCGGTAAGGTAAATTTATAAGGATTTAATTTTGTTAATTCTTGGAGTTGATCAAGTACTTTAATTTTAAAACAAGTAAACGAATTAAAAGGAGAAATGGAAATCCATGGAAAAAAAGATCGAACCAATCTATGGGTTTCATCCCAACACTTCCGCCAATAACCCATCTAAGTTTACCCCATAAATGAGGTTCAGGAAAAAAAGGCGCCAATCCCAGAGTTAAACATAACAAGATTATAATTTTCCAATCGTTAAACATGCTCATGATACTGGTTTAATTGTTTGGATAAATTCCGAGATTCCAACTGTTCCTTTTTGCGACAACATTTTAATAAAAGCTGAGCCAATGATGGCTCCCTTTGCCGTATTTGTAGCCTGTTTAAAGGTTTGGGCGTTACTTATACCAAATCCTACAATTTGAGGATTTTTAAGATTCATTGAGGCAATTCTCTTAAAATAGGCATCCTGCTCTTCACCAAACCCTTGCTTAGCGCCGGTTGTGCTTGCCGAACTAACCATGTAGATAAATCCATCTGAAGCATCATCTATTTGTAAAATTCGTGATTCGCTGGTTTGTGGTGTAATAAGAAAAATGTTGATGAGGTTATACTTTTTAAAAATGGTCTCATATTCTTCCTTGTAAACATCCAGAGGTAAATCCGGAAGGATAAGACCATCTATACCTATTTCCTGGCATTTTTTACAAAAGTTCTCTACGCCATACTGCAAGACAGGATTAAAATACCCCATAATGATCAGGGGTATTGAAACGGTTTTTCTTATTTCTTTTAATTGATCAAAAAGTAAATCTGTTCCCATACCATTCTTTAAAGCTATGGTAGAACTTTCCTGAATGGTAGGGCCATCTGCCAGAGGATCACTGAATGGCAAGCCTATTTCTATCATATCCACACCGTTAGTTTCCAGATCCTGAATAATGGAAACTGTATCGTTTAGATTTGGATAACCGGCTGAGAAATAAATGGAAACCAGTTTTTTATCTTCTTCCAGCTTTTTTTGAATTCTGTTCTTCATTTTATGGGAACCAATTATAATTTGAAATAATCTATATAGGTCTGCAAATCTTTATCACCTCTTCCCGAGAGATTAATGACTAAAATGTCGTCTGGTTTAAATTTTCTATGGTCAAATATGGCAAAAGCATGGGAAGTTTCTATTGCAGGTATAATGCCTTCCAATTGAGATACTAATAATCCCGCTGTCATGGCTTCATCATCGGTAACTGAAATAAATTCTCCCCTCCCGGAGGTGTACAAATGGGCATGCATAGGTCCAACACCCGGATAATCAAGACCCGCAGAAATAGAATAGGGTTCAGTTATCTGACCATCTTGTGTTTGCATAAGCAACGTTTTACTGCCATGAATAATTCCAACCTTACCCAGAGCAGAAGTTGCAGCACTTTCTCCGGAATGAATTCCTTTACCGGCTGCCTCCACTGCAATGATCCCTACATCCATATTATCCAGATAATGATAATACGTACCAGCGGCATTGCTTCCACCACCCACGCAGGCTATTAAATAATCAGGGTTAGGAGTACCTTCTTTTTCCAAGAGCTGAGACTGTATTTCCTCTGAAATTACCGATTGAAATCTGGCTACCATATCGGGGTAGGGGTGCGGGCCAACAACAGAACCTATGATATAATGCGTGTCTACAGGATTGTTTATCCAGTCGCGTATAGCCTCATTTGTAGCGTCTTTCAGTGTCCTGCTTCCCGATAGCGCAGGCCTTACTTCTGCTCCTAACATTTTCATTCTGGCCACGTTTGGTGCCTGACGGGCAATATCTATTTCGCCCATATAGACCACACAGTCAATTCCCATAAGTGCACAAACTGTAGCGGTAGCTACCCCGTGTTGCCCGGCTCCTGTTTCTGCGATGATTCTTGTTTTACCCAGTCTTTTGGCCATTAATATTTGCCCAATGGTATTATTGACCTTATGGGCACCTGTATGACATAAATCTTCTCTTTTCAGGTAAATTTTCGTTTTATACTTATCCGAAAGGCGATTAGCAAAATAGAGCGGCGTGGGCCTTCCTACATAGTCTTTTAATAATGCATGGAACTCTTTTTTGAAAGAGGGTTCCTCCATAATCTGAATATAATTTTGCCGTAGCTCTTCAGTATTCGGGTACAGCATTTCCGGGATAAATGCCCCTCCAAACTGTCCGTAATACCCTTTTTCATTAGCATTGTAAGTCATATTCTTATATTTTTTTATAAGTTGGTTTTAAACAACCGATTCTTAAATTCATTTAATTTATCTATATCCTTCAGGCCAGGAGCTATTTCAAATTTACTGTTGACATCGATAGCATGGCAATATTTAGATTCTTCTTTTTGAAGAAAATCCAAAACACTATTGAGTTCCTCCGGCCCAATTCCTCCACTAAGGAAATAGGGTTTTTTAGATGGATATCCTTTTAGTACTTCCCAGTTAAATTGATATCCATTTCCACCGGGTAACTTGCCCTTTGTATCAAATAAAAAGAAATCAGCAGATTTCTCAAATGGACCAAGTTGTGAAAAATCAAAACTGTCTTTTATGCTAAATACCTTGAGAATATCAATTTTGATATTTTGCTTGTTAAATTTCTCTTTTAGTTTCGCACAGTATTCAGGTGATTCATCCCCATGCAATTGTACCGCATTTAATGAAAATCTTTTTGTGCGACTTAAAATTTCTTCAATATTAGCATCAACAAAAACCCCAACTTTACTAATTGTCTTATCCAATTCAGGAATAGAACCGTCAAAAAAGCGTTTGGAAGGCTCCCAAAAGATAAATCCAAGGTAATCTGGCAGCATTGCTGCAACCTCCCCAATATTATCCTTCATTCCACAGATCTTAAATTTCATCTCTGCATCTGGTTTATAAATTGCCCGGCACTCTCACCCGGGTTTGATGTTTTCATAAAGGTTTCACCAATTAAGAAACCCTGGTAACCCAATTCTCTTAGCATTTTAATCGCATCAACAGAGCTAATACCACTTTCCGATACCTTTACAAATTCATTAGGGATCTGTTGCGAAAGAGATATGCTGGTTTCCAAGTCTACTTTGAAGGTTTTAAGGTTGCGATTATTTACTCCCAATAAATCCAAACTGGGCATTATTGATTTAACCAGTTCTTCTTCATTGTGAACTTCCAGTAATACGTCCATTCCCAAACTCTTCGATAATTCTGATAAAACTTTTATTTGTTTTCTTGTCAAAATAGCAGCAATAAGCAAAATAGTATCAGCTCCGTAAGCGCGAGCTTCTATGACTTGGTATTCGTCTATGATAAATTCCTTTCTTAATAGCGGAAAATCTACTGCTGCCCTGGCTAATATTAAATCGTCCAGAGATCCTCCAAAATATTTTGCATCTGTTAATACGGACATACCACTCGCACCAGCATTCATATATCCTATGGCAATATCCTGCACACTTTCATTCTGATTGATCACAGATTTGGAAGGAGACCTTCTTTTGTGCTCGGCAATAACACCGGTTTTACTATTTCTCAGAGCACTAGCCAGGGATTGAGTTGCCCTTTGGAAGAGGAATGAAGTCTCTAATTGCTTGAGAGGGATTACATTTTTTTTAAGGTGTAATTCTCTCTTTTTATCGACAACTATTTTTTCTAATATATCCATCAGTTACTTAATTGCTGGAGTTTTTTTAGGGCATTAAGGCCATTTCTGTTTAGGAGAGATTCTTTAGCTTTTTCAAATCCTTCTTTTGGATTAATATCCAGAACTGTGGCGATAGCTACCCCTGCATTTGCACAGACCACATTGTTTTGTGCTTCTGTGCCTTTACCTTGCAAAATATCCATAAATATCTGAGCAGATTTGTCAATACTTTCACCTCCTTCTATTTCGCTTTCCATTACACTTTCTACCCCAAAATCTGAAGGGTTTAGAATAGCCTCAGTATTATTGGAAATAGTTTTGGTGCTACCTGTCAATGAAATCTCATCATACCCGTCAAGTGCGTGAAGAACCGTATATTTTTTATCCGTGTTCTGATAGAGATACCCATACATACGTGCCAATTCCAAATTAAAAACACCAACTATTTGATTTTGAGGAAAAGCAGGGTTCACCATGGGTCCCAGCATATTGAAAAATGTCTTCACTGCCAGTTCCCGGCGTATTGGGGCCACATTTTTCATAGCAGGATGAAACAATGGAGCGTGTAATACACATATCCCGGCTTCGTCCATAGACTTTCTCAGAAAATCCTCCTCATTACTGAATTTTACACCTAAAAATTCCATAACATTACTGCTCCCGCAGGTAGACGATACTCCGTAATTGCCATGTTTGGTTACTTTAATTCCGGCTCCCGCCGTTACAAAGGATGCCAGCGTAGAAATATTAAAGGTATCCTTGCCGTCACCACCCGTTCCGCATAAATCAATTGGATTGTATTCAGACAAATCTATGGCCAGACATAGCTCTAAGAGTGCATCCCGAAACCCTTCTAATTCTTCTATGGTAATACTGCGCATCATGTACACCGTAAGAAATGCTGCAATCTGACTATTGTTATAAGTACCTTTTGCAATATTTACCAATACCTGTTTAGCATCCTCCTTGGAGAGCATGTCATGATTAATCAATTTATTTAGAATCTCTTTCATTTGTGCTAAGTTTATAGTGAATCACAAACAGTTTAATTAGTTATTCAGCCAATTTTTAAGAATTTGTTTGCCTTCTGGAGTAAGTACGGATTCGGGATGAAACTGAACGGCACAAACGTCATAAGATTTATGTCTCAAAGACATCAATTGTCCATTTTCATCGAATGAAGTGGCTTCAAGGACATCGGGTAGTTTCGGATCAACAACCCAGGAATGATATCTGCCTACTACAATTTCTCCTGGCAGCCCTTCAAATAATGGTTCTTCTTTTTCAAGGTTTATTTTTGTGGCTATCCCGTGATATACTTCGTCTAAATTTATCAATTTGCCACCAAAAACTTCCCCAATAGCCTGTTGTCCAAGACATACTCCAAATATGCTTTTTGTTGGGGCATATTTAGCAATAATTTCTTTAAGAAGCCCTGCTTCATCAGGAATTCCGGGACCTGGTGAAAGTACTATTTTCTCAAACTCATCTACTTCCTCTAACTTTAGTTGGTCATTACGCTTAACAACCACCTCACAACCCAAATCCTCAAGATAATGCACCAGGTTATATGTAAAGCTATCGTAATTATCTATTACCAGTATTCTGTTCATGACTTAGTTATTATCCTTTTCAGATAGTTTCTGCAATTTCGAGGGCTTTGTTAAGAGCTCCCAATTTATTATATGTTTCCTGCAGCTCTTTTTCCGGCTCAGAGGCAGCTACCAATCCCGCTCCTGCCTGAAAGTGAAGTTGGTGATTCTTACTTAAAAAGGTACGTATCATTATGGCGTGATTAAAATCTCCGTTAAAATCCATAAAACCGATTGCACCACCGTAATAATCCCTATTAGTGGTCTCATATTTCTCAATGAGTTGCATTGCCATATGTTTGGGAGCACCACTGAGGGTGCCTGCAGGGAATGTGTCTGCCACCACTTTCATAGTAGGAGTTTCTTTTTTCTTTTGCCCAGTAACTTTTGAAACGAGATGAATAACATGTGAAAAGAATTGTACCTCCCTGTAATTTTCAACATTTACCATATTCCCATGTCTGCTCAGATCATTACGCGCAAGGTCTACCAGCATAACGTGTTCGCTATTTTCCTTTTCATCTTCTGTTAGTTTTTTGGCTAGTAATGCATCTTCTTCATCATTACCTGTTCTTTTGAAAGTACCGGCAATCGGATGTATTTCTGCCTTTCCGTCTTTCACTATTAATTGAGCTTCAGGTGAACTGCCAAAGATTTTAAAGTCCCCATAGTCAAAATAGAACAGATATGGAGATGGATTAATGGAGCGCAGGGCCCTGTAAACATTAAATTCATCGCCTTTAAACCCTTGTGAAAACCTTCTTGAAAGGACTAATTGAAAAACATCACCCCTTTTACAATGTTTTTTAGCCAGTGCTACGTGTTCTTTATAATCTTCATCATTTAAGTTTGATGAGGCCGAACCCTCTTTTCTAAAATTGTAGGACGCGAAATTTCTTATGTTAAGCAGCTGTTCAATTTCAGAAATATTATTATCTGAATTATAGCAATGGGCAAAGATATAAGCCTCATTCTTAAAATGATTAATAGCTATTATATTTTGGTAAACTGCATAATAAATATCAGGAATATCAAGGGCACCATCTTTTTTTGAAATTGAGATATCTTCAAAGTATCTGACGGCATCATATGACATATAACCAAACAGGCCATTATTAATAAATTTAAAGCCATTGGTTTCTGTTTTGAACTCTTGACTGAAATTATGTATAATATCTACGACATCGTTCTTGTTGTTTATAGCTATTTCCTTAACAGATTTATCCGGAAATAACAGTGTAATTTTTTCATCCTTTACTTTGATAGAAGCTATTGGATTGCTACAGATATAGGAGAAGGTATTGTCATTTGCCCTGTAATCACTACTTTCCAAAAGTATACTATTGGGAAACTTATCACGAATTTTTAGATATACGCTGACAGGGGTAATGGTATCAGCCAGTATCTTTTTATAATATGTTTTAAGTTCATATGCCATATTCTGTTAAAATTTAGAATTTGATACTATATATATATTTCTGAAAAATCAAAAAGGCTTGTCGTGATAGACAAGCCTTTTCGTATAGTAATACTACAATGATGCTTAGCTCACGACGTTAAACGTAAGTTATTCCACCACCAAGTATTGACTATCCTAACATTCATTGAGCCAAATATAGAAAGGAATTTTTTAAATACAAATCAATTTTAGAGAAATATAGAACCAAATGGTAAGATTACTAATGTGCTTACAGCAATATGAATGCTCAATACTTAAGTTCCATGCGTTCAGATCTGTATAAAATATCTGTTTGACCCCAGGAACCAGTTTTATTGCCATTCTCACTTTTCAAATCTAGTGTTGCTTCAAAAACCTCGTTCCCTGTCTCATAGTCTACTTCAACGATTTTGGCAGATAATTTTGTTCCTTTTTTTAGATAACCTGCAGTTACCAGTACATTATTTGAATTGTACAGATAATCCACATCACTAACAATGGTCGAGAAAAATTCCTCTCCTCTTTCCTTGCCATATTGCCATACTTGTTCTGCGGTTTTATCCTTTTCATTTATCTTATATTCAACCGCACGGGAATAGTGGACGTTATCTTCAAAATGCCTGAAGAATCCGTTGTCAAATACCATAACATTGCCATTGGGTAATAGCAATGGTGCATGCAATCCCCAGGGAAAGTCAAAATCCTCAGCACTATCACTACCATCCTGAACGCTCCTCCGGTACGGTTTCCCTTCAGCATCAACAGCGGTTAGTAAAAATGGTTTAGTGTCGAAACCGGCTCCATCCCGGCCAGATTTCCCCCAACCTTTATGTGGCGCCAGTATCCATTCCAGATTATCATTCCAGGAAATTTTTATTAATCCCTGGTTTTTCCCGGATACGATAATTGAATTATCACTTGGATTAAAAGCCAACCCATTCATATGTAACCAATCTCCTGGTCTAAAAAAATTAAGATCTTTTCTACTCACATCTAAATTTTTGGCCAAATCCCATACCCGCAAAATTTTGCCACTTTTACGGTCAATGGCAGTGATAAAATCACTATCAGATTTAACCTTCTTACCATCAAGGCTTATAAATTGTCCTCTAATACCAACACATGCGAGTAAATTTCCGTCCGGCAAAACAAGCACATCATGGTGCATGCCATAATTTGTATTTATTTTAGTTTCTTTTAGAGGTTTGCCCAACATATCAAATTCATAAATAGTATGCCTGCTGACCATTAATATTGTTCCGTCCTTAAGTCGGTGAAACGGGCTAACCATTTTACCCGCAAAACTCAGATCAAGATACCATCTAACCTGGCCCTGGTCATCAAAAATAATAGGACCGGAATTAAATTTGCCATTGTTTGCAAAATGAAGGTCACAACCGTGCATACCCAGTTCCATTTCATCCCTATTTAGCTTGTTGACGGTAATATCAGGAAAATGACTGGGTGTATTTTCTGTTTTGATTTCAATGGTATCTATAACTTGTCCTCCTTCGTAAGCCATTGTAACAACTACACTATTTAAAGTATTGGGGTATAAACCAACTACCGGAATCTCAAGATCAGCGGCATTAAAATTGAAAGTTTGTTCTACAGGAATCTCACCCAGAACCTTAACGGTAACGTTGCATGGTTTTTCGGTTTCAATTTCTAAAAGAGCAGTTAATGGGGATATATTGTAAGGGTTTAAAGTAGATTTTATGGAATATTCAAATTTGGAGCCGCAACTACTAAGAAGAAGTAATATAAAAATTAATGACCCTGCTAAGCGAGAAAAAGCCTTAAATACCATATTATATTTTTGTTCAAAAATAAAGTTTTAGCGCTAATTCCACCGATTTTTTTGTGTATATAAAACTTCATAAGTTGTTAAGTAGGTTTTAAGCAATAGGAGTGAATAGTGTATTATCCGTCCAGGTAGGATTTAAATAGCCATATTGTATTGTTACTGAATTGAACATTATCTGAGAAAAATCAGGCATTTAGATTAAAATAATTTTGACGAATTCACCTATTATTTTGGACGTTATCAAAAAAAAATCCTGAATATGATCATATTCAGGATTTAAAGAGGGAACTAAACGTTCTTAGAATTCCAAATCTACTACAAGATCAAATTCATCATAGATTGTTTTATCACCCAGATCATCGAAGAAACTACCGGAGCCATACTTAACATCGTATTGTGCTCTGTCTACTTTTAAAGTAGCTGTAGCCTTACTTCCATAAATAGATACGTCAAAAGTTACAGGCTTTGTTATACCTTTAATAGTGAGATCACCCTTTACTTCATAAGAATTTTTTCCACTGGCCTCTACATTTGTAAAAACTAAAGTAGAATTGGGATGATTCTCTACACCAAAAAAATCATCAGACTTAAGATGTCCTTCTAATTTACCTTTGTATTCTCCTTCAAGATCCGTTGAGATCAAAGATGTCATATCTACTTCGAATTCTCCACCTGTAAGTTTGCCTTCGTCAAACATTAATGCACCGGATTTTAGGTTTACAGTACCGGTATGAGATCCTGTTACTTTGTAAGCTTTCCAGGTAACTTTACTTTCATTAGCTTTTACTTCTTTCTTTTCCTTATCAATTGAAGTGTTTGCAACCGCTGTTGCTCCAAAAACTATGGCCAGTGCCAGACTTAATACATTCTTTTTCATCCTTCTAAATTTAATTTGTTTAATGATTGTTTTAAAAATTAACGATTTATATATATGTGAATAATAATTCCTTAGATTGTCTAACTTTTTTATTATGCTGAGTGTCATCCTCCTCGGCTCTATAACCTATTGCGGCTACAACAGAGGTATTTAATCCTTTGTCATTTAGACCTAAAAGTTCATTATAGGCTTCAGCTTCAAAACCTTCCATGGGGCAGGCATCGATCTTTAAGCTCGCCGCTGCTGTAAGCAAGTTTCCCAAGGCCAAATAGGTTTGCCTTGCTGTCCAGGCCTCTTTAATGTTATCAGGAAGATCCAATAATTTAGATTTCATAAAATCTCCATACCCTTCTAAATTATTTAATTCAATGTTCCTAGTGTCGCTTACATTAGCTAAATAATTATCGATGAGCTGAGCATCAAAACTGGTACTATTGGCAAAGACAACTAAATAAGATGAATCTGTGATTTGCGGTTGACCCCATGAGGCCGCTTTTAATTTTTCCCTCAATTCTTTATCCTTTACGATAAAAACATGATAGGGCTGAAGTCCGTATGAAGAGGGACTCAAACGAATAGCTTCTAACAAGGTATTTAAATCTGCATCAGATATTTGTTTTTCGCTATTAAATTTTTTTGTTGCATATCGCCAATTAAGGCTTTCCAGATAATTATTCATAGATGTAATTAAAATTTATTGAATAAATGATTTAACTGTTCCAATTCCCGGTCGGTAAAATTGGCTAACAATTCTTGTTCGGAATTTTTCATTTCAATGTCCATTTCAGACAATACTTTCAATCCCTCTTCAGTTATAGTGATCTCAACTTTACGCCTGTTAGTTGTACATACGATCCTATGAGCATAACCCTTTTTTATTAGTTTATCTACCAGACGGGTAGTATTACTCATTTTACTAACCATTCTCTCGTTTAGCGTAGATAGATTGGCAGGTTTACCTTGCTGACCTCTAAGTATGCGCAAAACATTAAATTGTTGTATTGATATTCCGAATGGTTTGAGCGCATGAGAAATTTGTTCAGACACTTTATTGTGTATAAGCATTAAATGGATAATTGTCCTGCTTCTTAGCGGGATCTTCTTATCAGTCTTTATTATAGCTTCTACATTCATGTATTTACAATATTTGTATATACAAATGTAAATTAATAAACAAGAACCCACAACATCTAAGCTGATAAAATTTTGTTAAATTTATTATGCCCTATTTATTGTTGCTTAATTTTATTTCAACAAGCCATAAGCCCAATGATTCGTTCCGTCCTGTTTTTATGTACTCTGGTTTTAACCGGATGCGATCTAAAAGATGGTAAGAAAACTACATCTGAGAATTCAGCATTCGTTAATGCTGAATTAGCTGCTGCGGATAGCCTGGGTATCCCTGTGTATAATTTTGATGAATTGGAACCTCTTTTGAATAGGAAAGACGATAAAACGTATATTATAAATTTTTGGGCTACCTGGTGTGCTCCCTGCATTAAAGAATTACCCTATTTTGAAAAAATCAACCAGGAAGGAAAGGCAAATAACCGGAAGGTGATTTTAGTAAGTCTCGATATGCCTTCTATGTGGAAGTCAAAATTGATACCCTTTATAAGGAATAAGGATATTAAATCAGAAGTAGTGGTATTAGATGATCCGGATCAAAACAGCTGGATTCCAAAAATCAATAAGAATTGGTCTGGTGCTATACCAGCAACACTGATCTATAATCGTAATAGAAGAAAGTTCTATGAACAAACCTTTACTTACGAATCGTTGAACAAAGAATTAAGCGAATTCAATTAAATAAGCAAACATGAAATATCTATTGGTCAATTTAGTTTTAATAACTGTTTTGTTGAGTCACAAGGGTTTACTTAGTGATATTGACAAGGGTTATGGTATTGGTGATTATGCTACTGATTTCAGTCTCCCAGATATAAATGGAAAAAGAGTCTCCTTAGCTGACTTCAAAGATGCGAAGGGGTATTTGGTGATTTTTACATGTAATACCTGTCCTTATGCAATTGCCTATGAAGACAGGATTATTGACCTGGATAAAAAATACAAGACTAAAGGGGTACCCGTAATTGCCATAAATCCGAATGACCCGGATTTGCAACCGGCAGATGATGTTCAGCACATGAAAAAAAGAGCAACAGAAAAAGGCTTCACTTTTCCCTACTTAGTTGATGAAAAACAGGAGATATTTCCGCAATATGGTGCAACCAAAACGCCCCATGTTTATTTGCTCGAAAAAACCGAACAGGGAAATGTAGTGCGCTATATTGGCACTATTGATGATAACTATTCCGATGCTTCCTCGGTTAAGACCAAATATGTCGAAAACGCTATAGATGCCATGCTAAGCGGGGAGCAAATACCATTAACCACTACCCGGGCTATTGGTTGTTCAATAAAATCGCGTAAGCGGTAAATGTTTGTAAAGATTAAAGGAGTTTGTACCTTCGCCCGAAAATAAATAAGAACGAAAAATAAAATGGCAGATTTATTACAAGAGGAATGGGTTGATAAATTGGAAAATGATAACAACTCTTTTATTTTGGATGTAAGAACCCCTGAGGAAGTAGATCAGGGACAAATTCCGGATGCAGCCAATCTGAATATTTATTTAGGGGCAGAATTTTTGGAGGAATTGAACAAATTAGATAAATCTAAAAATTATTATGTATACTGCAGATCAGGTCAGCGAAGTCGGCAGGCATGTGCTATAATGAATAGTATCGGCATTCCTAATGCCTACAACCTTATGGGGGGCATATTGGAATGGAACGGGGATATAATCTAATTGCTTTAAACATTTGATGCTGCAACCCACATTCAGTGGGTTTTTTTAGTTTAGGAGCATGCGCGAAGATCTCCTTCACTACATCTGGAAAAATGGAAAAATTCCATTATCCAATCTATATACTTCCGGACGGAAGTCACTACAAATTATATCACTTGGTATTCATAATCATGATGCAGGACCTGATTTTTTACATGCTAAATTGGAGATTGATGGACAACTTTGGGCGGGTAATGTAGAATTACATGTAAAGTCTTCTGACTGGTATGCGCATCAACATAATGCGGATGCAAATTATGACAACGTAATTTTACATGTAGTTTGGGAAGATGATATCACTGTTTACCGAAAAAACAAGGAAGAAATACCTGCACTTGAACTTATTAATTATATACCACTAACAATACTTGCCAATTATTATAAACTATTTGGATCCGCAAAAGATAAATTTATCAACTGTGAGCAGGAGGTAAGTTTAATTGACCAATTTAAATTTTCAATTTGGCTAGAACGTCTTTATTTTGAGAGACTGGAAGAGAAATCTAATGAAATAAACAGATTGCTGGCAGAAGCAAACAACGATTGGGAAAAGGTACTTTTTATACTATTATTGAAAAACTTCGGGTTAAAACTAAACAGCGAAGCTTTTTTAAGTCTTGGCAGAGCGCTTGAATTTGATATTGTCCGAAAGTTATCCCACAATATTTTTCAGTTAGAAAGTTTACTATTCGGTTTATCAGGGCTATTAGACAATGAATCGTCTAGGGATAAGTATTTAGAACAAATGCAGAGCGAATATTCTTATTTGAGGAATAAATTCAAAATTAATAAAAACAATGTTCAGAGTCCGTCGTTTTTTAGATTACGACCGGCAAACTTTCCTACTATCCGTTTATCGCAACTTGCTAATTTGTATGGCACAAGGTCACAATTATTTAGTAAACTTATAAATATAAAGGAGGTGGAACAGGTCTATAAAATCTTTAGCATATCTGCCAGTAATTATTGGAAAACACATTATGTTTTTGGCAAATTGTCGCCTAAAAAAGAAAATAAGCTTAGCAGAAGTTTTATAAACCTTTTGCTTATTAATACGATACTGCCAATGATTTTTTGTTATTCCAAATGGCAAGGCATAGATGTAAGCACAAAAATAATTTCTATAATACTCAAGTTAAAAAGTGAGGACAATAAAATTACCAGAAAATTTCATAATCTTGGAGTTACCTGTGGTAATGCCATGAATAGTCAGGCTATGCTACAACTTTATAATTCGTATTGTATTAAAAACAGATGTATGGAATGTGTTGTAGGAGATAGTTTATTAAAAGGAAAATAGTATTTTTAAAAAATGAATATTTTCTATCGCCTTTTATATTATTTTCAAAAACGAGGTTTTGAAGTTTGCAGACGGATTGCAGAGAGTCTCGGTATTAGGGCACGAGTTGTTAGAACCACTTTTATCTACCTAACCTTTGTAACTTTGGGCTTTGGTTTTGCATTATACCTGTTTTTAGCATTTTGGCTGAGAATAAAGGATTTAATCTACACCAAAAGACATTCAGTTTTTGATCTTTAGATATGATAAGACTTTTTCGCTCTAAAATTTACATTGCAGTTGCATTGATGTTAACTGTATTGCTGATTGGTAGTTTGGGATATCATTTTATCACCGGATTATCTTGGTTGAATGCAGTTTATATGACCATAATTACGGTTACCACTGTTGGATTTACTGAAGTTGGACCGATGCAAGCAGAAGGTAAAATCTTTACGATTTTTTTAATAATATCCAGTGTCTTTATATTTGCTTACGCCATTTCTGTGATTACAGAATATTTATTCAGCAAAAATCAGTTACAGCTACTAAAAATAAAAAAGGTGAGAAAAATGATCAAAGGTTTATCCAATCATGTCATTGTCTGCGGATACGGACGTAATGGGATGCAGGCAGTAGAACGACTTAAGGCATATAAAAGACCTTATGTTGTTATTGAAAACAACAAAGATGTTATTCAAAGGTATGAGGAAGATGTCTTGTTTGTTGAAGGGGATGCTAACGAGGATGAAACTTTATTGTCTGCAGGTGTAAAAGATGCTCAATATTTAATAGTAACCTTACCGGATGATGCAGCTAATTTATTTGTTGTGTTGTCTGCCCGACAACTAAATCAAAAATTATTTATCATAAGCAGGGCCTCTCAGGTAACATCCCAGAAGAAATTGAAATTAGCAGGGGCCGATAAAGTTATAATGCCAGATAAAATTGGAGGCGATCATATGGCATCCCTTGTGGTAATTCCAGATTTGATAACATTTATGGACAAATTATCTACTGAAGGAGAAAACACTACAAACCTTGAAGAAGTTGCAATTGAAGATTTTGCAGATCAAATGGAATGCAATTCCTTAAGGGACCTTGATCTAAGGAAGAAAACGGGTTGTACTATCATAGGTTATATAGAACCCAGCGGTAATTATATAATTAATCCTGAAGCCGATTTGCCTTTGGAGCCCAAAAGCAAAGTAATTGTATTAGGAAGGCCTGAGCAGATTAAAAAGCTCAATGAAATGTTTCATATAAACTAAACTCCTATAAATAATTATATTTTTTAGTGTTACTAATTTTTAGGATATTGCCGGCCATACATACCAAACAAAAACCAAAAAAATCTATTATGAAGTACAAACTTCTTTCAATTTTTACCTTATTTCTGCCATTTCTGACTTTTGCTCAGGACAAAGGGCTCGATGAAAAGGTAAATGATGCTTTTATGCCAGTAGCCGTTTGGTGGGAAGGTTTTATTCTTACCTCAATTCCCATAGCGGGGTACAATATGCCTATAGTGCTGCTTTTATTAATATTTGGAGCTACTTTTTTTACCATATATTTTAAGTTTCCAAATATTACACAATTTGGTTTGGCCATAAATACGGTACGTGGCAAGTATGACGAATTAGACCATCATAGTGTAGAGAAAGCAGAATTAAACATTGTTGACGGGGACCTTGTTGATACAATTGGAGACGAAAGCAAAGATGGTGAAGTAAGCCATTTTCAGGCTTTGGCGACTGCGGTATCGGGTACCGTAGGCCTTGGTAATATTGCCGGAGTAGCTGTGGCTATTGCACTTGGAGGACCCGGAGCTACTTTTTGGATGATTGTTTGTGGTTTAATAGGGATGTCTACCAAATTTGTTGAATGTACGCTGGGGGTAAAATATAGAGATGTAGGAGCAGATGGAACGGTTTATGGAGGACCCATGTATTATTTGTCGCGGGGCCTAAAGGAAAAAGGATTTACAGGATTAGGTAAAGGTTTAGGCGTTGCATTTGCCATACTTTGTGTGGGTGCCTCCTTTGGAGGTGGTAATGCTTTCCAGTCAAATCAGGCGGCTGTACAACTTTCAACGATGTTGAATTTGCAGGGAGGTGCTACCGGTGTAATTATAGGTATTATCCTTGCATTCCTTGTGGGTATTGTAATCATTGGGGGGATAAAAAAGATTGCCAGTGTAACTGAGAAAATTGTGCCTTTTATGGCCGGAGTTTATGTTTTGGCTTCTTTGGTTATAATTTTTGCAAATATCGAATATATCGGTGCTGCATTTGCAATGATATTTAATGGTGCTTTTACTCCAATGGCCGGTTTAGGTGGTATTGTAGGAGTCATAATTGTAGGCTTCCAAAGAGCTGCGTTTTCAAATGAGGCGGGTGCAGGTTCGGCTGCCATTGCGCATTCAGCCGTTAAAACTAAATATCCTGCAAGCGAAGGCGTCGTTGCTCTTATGGAACCATTTATTGATACCGTAGTTATCTGCACCATGACAGCTTTAGTAATTATTTTCTTTAATATGGATGCCGGTGCTTTTGAATATGGCAATGCCGTAAATAGTACTGTCTTAATTACTGAAACGGGCAATTATGTAGGAGGTGTTGATTTAACTTCAATGGCGTATGATTCTGTGATTCCTGGGTTCAGATATATCCTTACCGTTGCAATTATACTCTTTGCATTTTCAACTATGATTTCGTGGTCTTATTACGGTCTTCAATCCTGGAAATTCCTTTTTGGCAGGGGCAGATATGCAGATGTTGTTTACAAGATTCTGTTTTTATTATTTGTGATAATAGGTGCTGGAGCTACTTTAGATGCTGTAATTAAGTTCTCAGATGCTATGATCCTCGCATTGGTATTTCCTAATATGATAGGTTTGCTGTTTTTATTTCCAAAGGTAAAAGAAGAACTCAATAAATATGTAACGGATATAAAAAGTATAAAGAAATAAATATTTCATTGAAAAATTTCAAATCCCACTTTAAGTTCAATAAACAGGAACGGAGTGGGATTTTCTTTTTACTGCTAGTTATTTTCAGTTTACAGCTGATCTATATGTTGATCAAGAATGAAGTCTTTTATACCTCCGAGCGCAGTTTTGTTCTGGATACCAAAGTGCAAAAACTATTGGATTCAGTTAAGGGGCAAAGTATACCCAGAGAATCAACTAAAATGTATCCGTTAAATCCAAACTTTTTATCTAATTACAAAGGCTATGCCCTTGGCATGTCTAATGAGGAGATAGACAGATTACATCTATTCAGATCTGAAAACCGATGGGTTACCTCAGCAAAAGGATTTCAAAGGGTAACCCATGTATCAGATTCTTTACTTCAAAAAATAGCACCATTATTTAAATTCCCTGAATGGGCCAGTCCATCCAAAAAAGAAAAAAAGGCTAAGCAGAAAAAGTTCTCAGTAGCAAATGTTAAGTTTAAAGAATTGAACCAGGCTACAGCAGAAGAACTTAAGGTTATTTATGGAATAGGAGATAAATTATCTGCCCGGATTATTAAGTTCAGGAATAGACTAGGTGGCTTTATGGTAAGTGAACAACTATATGATGTATATGGTCTTGAGGAAGAAGTTGTCTTGAGAATACTGGAAGAATTTCGGGTTGGGCAGCAACCTGAAATCCAAAAAATTAATATAAATACAGCTACCGGAAGAGAGATGCAAAAACTAATTTATATCAATCAAAAACTTGCAAATCAAATAGTTACATACAGAGATAGTGTGGGGATTATCAAATCTTTTACTGAATTAACAAAAATTGAAGATTTCCCGGCAAAAAAGATTGATAGAATTAAATTATATTTGTCGCTCTAAAAAATTGCAATAATGACTACAGATACAATGCCTATAATTAGTTTTGATTATTCTGAGACTCAGCACCATGTTGCTGAGTCTGCCAGGAAGTTTGCAGAACAGTATATCAGGCCATACATCATGGAATGGGATGAGGCTCAGTTTTTTCCCGCCGATCTACTTAAAAAAGCGGGAGAATATGGTTTTATGGGCGTATTGGTACCTGATGAATTGGGTGGAGCTGGTTTGGGCTATCATGAGTATATAGCGATCATTGAAGAGATATCAAAAGTTGATCCATCAATTGGACTATCTATCGCTGCTCATAATTCACTATGTACAAATCATATTTTATCTTTTGCAAATGATGAGCAAAAACAAAAATGGATTCCGAAACTCGCTACGGGAGAGTGGATTGGTGCCTGGGGCTTAACGGAGCACAACACCGGTTCTGATGCCGGAGGTATGAGTACTACGGCTGTTAAAGATGGAGATGATTGGATTTTAAACGGGGCAAAGAATTTTATTACCCACGGTATAAGTGGAGATATTGCTGTTGTTATAGCAAGAACGGGAGAGAAAGGTGATAGTCGCGGGATGACAGCTTTTGTTATTGAAAAAGGGACATTGGGTTTTTCCAGTGGCAAGAAAGAAGATAAATTAGGTATGCGCGCCAGCGAGACTGCTGAATTGATTATGAATAATTGCAGAATTCCGGATTGCCAGAGACTAGGAGAAATTGGGGAAGGCTTTATACAATCCATGAAAATCTTAGATGGTGGTCGTATTTCAATAGGAGCCTTATCACTTGGGATTGCCAAAGGTGCATATGAAGCCTCAATAAAGTACTCCAAGGAACGCATTCAATTTGGCAAACCCATCAGCTCATTTCAGGGGATTTCATTTAAACTGGCTGACATGGCTACAGAAATTGAAGCCGCTGAACTAATGGTACATAAGGCAGCTTTCCTGAAAAATGAGGGCCGCGAAATGACAAAAATGAGCGCGATGTCCAAAATGTATGCTTCCGAGGTCTGTGTAAAAGTTGCCAATGAAGCCGTTCAAATACATGGCGGCTATGGATATACAAAGGATTTTCCTGTGGAGAAATTCTACAGGGATTCCAAGCTTTGCACAATCGGTGAAGGTACTACCGAAATACAAAAAGTAGTTATAGCAAAGAATATTTTAAAATAATTTGCAATCGTTAAATTTATTCATTCTATATTTGCACACGAAAATACTTAAAGAAAGGAGGTTGTAGCCTATGTTGATAATACCAGTAAAAGAAGGAGAAAATATAGACAGAGCTTTAAAGCGTTTTAAGCGTAAGTTCGATCGCACGGGTACCATGCGTCAGTTAAGAAAACGGCAACAGTTTACCAAGCCTTCTGTTGAAAGAAGACAGCAAATACAGAAAGCACAGTATATTCAGGGTCTTAGGGACCAGGAAGAAATATAATACTAAGCTTATAACATTATAGAATCTCGTTGTGATAACTATCTCGACGGGATTTTTTTATGAATATAACTAACGGTAACTTTGTGTTATGTCTCTAACTGCTTTTATATCTTACCTTACTCATGAAAAGAATTATTCACCCAATACGGTGAAGGCCTATGAAAAGGATATTAGAGAATTTGCGAATTTCTGTTTAGAGGAGCACGATTTAAAGCACCTAGAGAAGGCTGAGTATAATATAATAAGAGGATGGTTAGTTCAAATGGTTACCCTGGGTTTATCTAACAGATCTGTAAATCGCAAAATAGCTTCATTGAAGGCTTATTATAAGTTTTTATTGAAAACTGAAAACATAGTGGTTAATCCTTTGGCTAAACACAAGGCCCTAAAAACTCCTACAAAAATTGAAGTACCTTTTTCTGAAAAGGAAATGGAATTGCTTTTGCAGCAGGTACATTTTGAAGATGGATTTGAAGGAAGCAGGGACAGATTGATCATAGAATTACTTTACACCACAGGAATAAGGCGGGCAGAACTAATCAATCTAAGATTAAAGGATATTGAACTGTCACAAAAAACAATAAAGGTATTGGGGAAAAGAAACAAGGAACGAATTATTCCACTTCTTGATTCTACAATAAATTTGTTTAAGAAATATTTGGATGAAAGAATGAAGTTAGAGTCCATTAAGGAGAGGGACTATGTATTTCTTTCAAAATCAGGGATTAAAATTTATGAAACACTTGTATATAGAATTATTAATGGGTATTTTAGTAAGGTCTCTTCCAAAGTTAAAAAGAGTCCGCATATACTCAGGCATACCTTTGCCACCCACCTTCTGAATAAAGGGGCAGATTTAAACTCGGTGAAGGAATTGTTAGGTCATGCCAGTTTGGCATCTACACAGGTTTACACACATAATAGTATAGCCGAATTGAAGAAAGTACATGCGTCTGCTCATCCAAGGAGCAAGAAATAGTATAACGTTCTTTTCTATTGTTTAACTTAAAACATCTTACTTATGAAGGTGAATACGCAAGCTGTGAATTTTAATGCTGACCCCAAGCTTCTAAATTTTGTTCAATCTCGTTTAGACAAGCTCGAACTTTTTTATGATAAGATTGTCAGCTCAGATGTGTATTTAAAGGTTGAAAATACCAGTGCAAAGGAAAATAAAATTGTTGATATTAAACTGCATGTTCCAAAGGATAAGTTTGTGGTAAAAAAGCAATGCAAATCTTTCGAAGAAGCAATTGATTCGGCGTGTAGTTCTTTGGAAAGAAAATTGGTTAAAAAGAAGAAAAAACCGAGGTTTCAGACCTCTTTAAAATTTTTATAAAATAGTTTTGTTTAAAAAAATAATTATCTACATTTGCAGTCCGTTAGAAATAGCGGACTTTTTTATGCTTTAAACGGCTTTAAAACGCCGATGTAGCTCAGCTGGCTAGAGCAGCTGATTTGTAATCAGCAGGTCGTGGGTTCGAGTCCCTCCATCGGCTCGTAAGTTCATAAAAATCAAGGAGGGGAGATACTCAAGCGGCCAACGAGGACAGACTGTAAATCTGTTGGTTTTACCTTCGCAGGTTCGAATCCTGCTCTCCCCACAAATGGTAATTGAGAGCAGTTTGATGAAAATGCTTTTGGAATACCATGTCCGGAAAAAATAAGAATCCGGTGATGAAATTTTGAAAATAAAATTGCGGGAGTAGCTCAGTTGGTAGAGCGTCAGCCTTCCAAGCTGAATGTCGCCGGTTCGAACCCGGTCTCCCGCTCAAAGAAATTGAGTTAACGTTTGCTATTATGATCAAGGTTAATTTTAACCTTATAGTCAAAATACAAAACCTAGAGACCCATAAGCCGACGTAGCTCAGGGGTAGAGCGTTTCCTTGGTAAGGAAGAGGTCACGGGTTCAATTCCCGTCGTTGGCTCAAATAGATTAGGCATTAATTATTGTACACTAATATAAACTAAGATTAAATTCACTTAAAATGGCAAAGGAAACTTTTGATCGTTCCAAACCGCACTTAAATATTGGTACTATTGGACACGTAGATCACGGTAAAACTACATTAACTGCAGCTATTACAACTGTTTTGGCAAACGCAGGATTATCTGAAGTGAGAAGTTTCGATTCTATCGATAACGCTCCTGAAGAGAAGGAAAGAGGTATTACAATTAATACATCTCATGTTGAGTATTCAACAGCGAATCGTCATTACGCACACGTAGATTGTCCTGGTCACGCGGATTATGTAAAGAACATGGTTACAGGTGCCGCACAAATGGACGGAGCTATCTTAGTGGTTGCTGCTACAGATGGTCCAATGCCTCAAACAAGAGAGCATATCCTTTTAGGTCGTCAGGTAGGTATTCCTAGAATCGTTGTTTTCTTGAATAAAGTGGACATGGTTGACGATGATGAGCTATTAGAACTTGTTGAAATGGAAGTTAGAGAACTTCTTTCTTTCTATGAGTATGATGGTGATAATGGTCCTGTTATCTCAGGTTCTGCTTTAGGAGCTTTAAATGGTGAGCAAAAGTGGGTAGATACAGTTATGGAACTAATGACTGCTGTTGACGAATGGATTGAGTTGCCTAAAAGAGATGTTGAGAAAGATTTCTTAATGCCTGTTGAAGATGTATTTACCATTACAGGTCGTGGTACTGTTGCAACTGGCCGAATAGAAACTGGAATTGCCAATACTGGTGATCCTGTTGACATCATAGGTATGGGTGCAGAAAAATTATCCTCTACAATAACCGGGGTTGAGATGTTCCGTAAAATTTTGGATAGAGGAGAAGCAGGTGATAACGTTGGTATTTTATTAAGGGGTATTGAAAAATCTCAAATTAGCAGAGGTATGGTTATTTGTAAGCCTGGTTCTGTTAAGCCACATGCTAAATTTGAGGCTGAGGTTTATATCCTTAAAAAAGAAGAAGGTGGTCGTCATACTCCATTCCACAACAACTATCGTCCACAGTTCTATGTTAGAACAACGGACGTTACTGGAACCATAAACCTTCCGAGTGGAGTTGAAATGGTGATGCCTGGTGATAACTTAACTATTACAGTAGACCTTATCCAGCCTATCGCATTAAACGAAGGGCTTAGATTTGCCATCCGTGAAGGAGGCAGAACAGTAGGTGCTGGTCAGGTAACTAAGATATTAGATTAATCACTATATAATTTTTGCACTAAGGGGGGATACCTTTCAGTGTAAATATAAACGGGTGTAGCTCAGTTGGTAGAGCACTGGTCTCCAAAACCAGGTGTCGGGAGTTCGAGCCTCTCCTCCCGTGCTAAGAAAAAACAGGCGTTTAGAGAGAATTACTAAAAGTAATGATCTTGTTTTGTTGCTGAGTAGAAGAGTTTTATAATAGCCTTTAAAGGAATAAAAAAATTGGTATGTTAACTTATATAAAGGAGTCAATAGAAGAATTAAGACATAATGTTACATTGCCATCTAGAGCAGAGTCATCTAATCTTATGGTCATTGTTGCTGTGTTTTCAATATTGTTTGCTTTAGCCACCTGGGGTGTTGATACCGTATTTAGCAAACTAATACAACTTTACTTTAACGCCTTAATAAATTAAGTTTGAGACCTATGTCTGAAGTATTAGAAAAGAAATGGTATGTAGTAAGAGCAGTCAGTGGTCAGGAGAATAAGATCAAAGGCTATATAGAAAGCGAAGTAGAACGCCATGGATTTGGGGATTATCTGGAAGAAGTTTTAGTGCCAACAGAGAAAGTGGTTCAGATAAGAAACGGGAAAAAGATAAATAAAGAGAGAGTCTATTTTCCGGGATATATTATGATCAAAGCTAATTTGGGTGGAGAAATGATTCATATAATTCGCTCAATAACTAATGTAATTGGCTTTTTAGGTGAGACAAAAGGCGGAGATCCTGTTCCATTGAGAAAGGCCGAAGTAAACCGAATGTTAGGAAAGGTAGACGAATTGGCTATTAATACAGACAGTGTAGCTATACCGTTTATTCTGGGAGAAACTGTTAAGGTGATAGATGGACCATTCAATGGATTTAATGGTACGGTTGAAAAGATTAATGAGGAGAAGAGAAAACTTGAAGTAATGGTGAAAATTTTCGGAAGAAAAACACCATTGGAATTGAGTTACATGCAAGTAGAAAAAGTATAGATAATTGTTACGTATATATAAAAGTTGTGTTGCTTCCAAATTATAACACACTTTAAATTTAATTTAAAACAATGGCAAAAGAAGTAAGTAAAGTAGTTAAACTACAAGTTAGGGG
>NZ_CAMYIP010000050.1 GCF_947258525.1 uncultured Eudoraea sp. | reverse complement strand
TAAAATGAATGTCGGCAAGTTTAGGTAACAGGCCTCACCATTTCTACCAAAACGAATCAACCGTATTGAATACGAAGGCATGATTTAAGTATCTTGATAAAAAGTCGCGAAAGGTATTCTTATGCGAAATATTATTGCCATAAAGAGGTATATTAGTATGTATATAAAGAGTTACCACTAATACAAAACAAACATACTAGCCAATATGGCGAATAAGGAAGAATCTTTACAGAAAGTCTTAGATAAAAGAGTGGACGGTAGAAAGGTATTCGGAACATCATTTGCCGTCAAAAAGGATGGTTTTGTTTGGTATGGCAATTCTGGGAACTTTTCTCCAAACCAATCCTACTTTATTGCGAGCACAACCAAATTATTTACAACGGCAATCATCTTGAAACTGAAAGCAGATGATAAATTAAACCTTGATGACAAAATTAGCAAATATATAGATGATTCAATTTTAACAGGTTTGCATGTTTACAAAGGGAAAGAGTATTCAGAAAGGATAACAATTAAACACTTACTCGCACACACATCAGGACTTCCTGATTACTTTCAGGGTAAAGGAGCAAACGGAAAAAGTCTAGAAGACGAATTAGTAAATGGAAATGACCAATCTTGGAATTTTGAACAAGCCATTGAACGAGCAAAAAAAATACCCTCTCACTTTGCTCCAGGGACTAAGAATAAAGCACTTTATTCCGATACAAATTTTCAGCTATTGAGTAGAATCATTGCAACCATAACCGACAAGTCTTATTCCCAAAACTGTAATGATTTAATCATCAATCCACTTGAACTGACAAGATCCTATCTATACCAAGACTCAGCAGACACTACACCAAAGACTCTTTATTATAAAAGTAACGAACTCCATATACCAAAAGCAATGACCTCTTTTGGACCAGACGGTGGGTTAGTTTCAACATCAGAAGATATGCTTGTCTTTATTGAAGCATTTTTTACCGGAAAAATGTTTCCATCATCCTACATTGATGAGTTACAAGAATGGAACAAAATATTTTTCCCTATGCGTTCAGGAATTGGCATTCACTTATTAAAACTTCCTTGGATTTTTAATCCGACAGGTGCAGTTCCTTACTTCATAGGACACTCAGGGCTTTCAGGAGCTCTAGCATATTACAGCCCAAAAGAGAATATTTTTGTAGTCGGAACTGTAAATCAGATAGCATACCCCGACATTTCCTTTAAGACAATGATTAAACTAAGCCAAGTACTAAAGAAAAATTGAAACCGCAGGTGGTAACAATGTATATGTGATAATGCTCCCTAAGCGGTCGCACTGCACATATACCAACCGTTGGCAATAATTAAAAAGTAGGTGAAATTGAAAATAAAAAAACAAAAATGAAAGGATTCGCACTACCATTGATTATACTATTATTTTTATCAAGCTGTCAAAACAATGCATCCAAAGTTTTGGACATACAGACAAATAAGGATATTGTCATTAACTTTTTTGCATCCGATTATTTTGAGCACAGAGTTGATGGAGCAAGAACAAATGAAGATTGCGTAAATATTATAAAGGGAGCTGAAAAGATTTTCCCTGACCTAACCGTTAAAATTGAGGATATAATAGCCGAAAATGACCTGATTGCTGTAAGGCTAACATTCAATGCCACGCACAAAGATGTTTTTTTGGGTATAGAAGCAACCAATAAAAATATTACATGGGAAGCTATGGAGTTTTTCCGTCTTAAAGATGGAAAAATTACTGAGACCTGGGGAAATTGGCCTTTGCATGATATGGTTGATTTACTTTCTAATTAAGGCGCAAATTTAAGTAAGAAAGCAGTAAATTTAGGTTTCTAAAAACCAACACCTATGAGATTTCAAAATGCTGCTTTCCTTAGCTTTACATTACTCACCCTGATTTTTACTTCCTGCAACAGCCCAAAAAAAGAAGCCGCTACCCTGCTCATTTACGGGGGTCCAATCTATACCGTTGACACTTTACAGGCAACCGTAGAAGCAGTAGCTACAAAAGACAATAAGATCCTTTTTGCAGGCAGCCTTGAAGATGCCCAGCACTACAAAAACGACCAGACACAAGTAATAGATTTAAAAGGCAAAACCATGACCCCCGGCTTAATAGAAGGTCACGGCCATTTTATGGGATTGGGATATAACGAATTAAACCTGGACCTCATCAATACCACGAGCTATCAGGAGATACTAGATGCTGTAGCTTCTGCAGTTGAAAAAGCCGAACCCGGGGAATGGATTACCGGAAGAGGGTGGCATCAAAGCAAGTGGACAGATATGCCTTCCGATACCGTAAATGGCTTTCAAACGCATTACAGGCTTAGTGAGGTTTCCCCTGAGAATCCCGTATACCTGAGCCATGCCAGACAAATTTGATGTAAAGAGCGGCGAAGTGATGCGGGATGACTTTGGCCGGCCTACGGGGATTTTTAATGAACGTGCCCAGGGTTTGATCACCAAACATATTCCCGAAAATACCCCTGAAAAAGATGTCAAGGCTTTTGAATTGGCGGTAGCCGCCTGTCATAGAAATGGCATTACCGGCTTTCACGATGCGGGTATTGGAAGGAAGAATATTGCCCTTTATGAAGAAATGAAGGCAGCGGATAAAATGAAGATCCGTATATACGCCATGCTTACCGGTTTTGATAAAACACTGCTTAATGAATGGTATGAAAAAGGGCCTATGGTAGACCCCGAACATTTGGTAACTATACGATCCGTAAAATTGAACTGTGATGGGGCTTTAGGCTCACGCGGTGCCTGGTTGTTAGAATCCTATTCAGACAGACCCGGGCATTTTGGTCACGAAACCCTGCCCATGGATTTTGTTGAAGAAACCGCTTTAAACGGATTACAACATGGTTTTCAGGTTTGCTCACATGCCATAGGGGACAGGGCCAATAAGGAAATACTGGACCGCTATGAAATTGCTTTTGATGAACTGGCGGATATGGCAAGCGATCACCGATTTAGAATTGAGCATGCACAGCATTTACATCCGGATGATATTCCACGCTTTGCCGGCTTAGGGGTGATTCCTGCCATGCAGGCCGTACACCTGTCTTCAGACAGGCCCTGGGCCATAGACCGTTTGGGTGAGCAACGAATTAAAGAAGGCGCTTATATGTGGCAGGCTTTATTGCAAAGTGGGATCCCCATTGTAAATGGTACCGATGTACCTGTAGAACCTCTGAACCCTATAGCCAGTTTGTACGCCAGTATTAGCAGAAAAACCCTGAAAGGCACGCCGGAAGGCGGTTATGAACCGGAGCAGAAAATGACCAGGGAACAGGCCCTTAGGTCATATACCCTGGATGCTGCATACGGCGCCTTTGAAGAAGATATTAAAGGTTCTATTACAGTGGGCAAACTAGCCGATTTTACCATTTATAGCCAGGATCTGATGACGGTAGCGGAAGAGGAATTCTTAAACACGGAGATAGCCATGACCATTTTTGATGGAAAAGTGGTTTATACGAAAGAATAAGGTTTGGTAATCCTCTTTATTGAAGCAGTATAAAAGTTTAATTGCACTGTTCGTTCTTATACAAGATCAATTTTAGATGAACCGGCATTTAAAAAACTTTGATTTTCGTACATTTTATACACTATAGAAAACAGGATATACAATTGTATGCTTTAAATCTAAGTTCAGCGTTTAAATTAACCGTATAATAAAAATGACTCCCCTGCTATAAGAACTGACTTTCAATCAAAAAAACACCTGACTTATGAATCCAATTATATCCTTTATCGCTATTACGGCCATAATTTTTGCCCTAAGCGTTATTGTTCTTATTCTTACGGGGCTACGTAAAAACAGACCTGGTGAGTAATAGCCCGATTATTTTTTTGAAATTTAACGGTCTCGTATAACCGTCAGTTGCGGTTTTGAAGTTAGTAAATTATCAACCTGTAGGATCTCATTTATAAAGAACCAATTGTTCGCCGTTCCGAGCGAAGCGAACAGCGCAGCAAATTGCGGTTATACATTGTTGTAACACGTTTTTATTTCGTTCAGTATCGTTTTTACTTTTTCATTGAGTTCCATTTTTCCATCAATCGTCAAAGTTTTACATTTCAATAGCTCAATCCAATTTTTATGTATTTTTAATGACCTACCGTTAAAATTCGGGTTTTCGTATTGGTCTGTCCATTCTAAAAATGCTTTTGAATTCCGCTGTATGTTTTTATCCGTAATCAGCTTTTCCCCGTAACGCTCCATTTCACGTTTTTTTAATCGTTCCATTCGTTCGGTCTTTTCCAATCGGATAAAAATGGCTAAATCAAAAGATGTTTCCCATTCCTTTCCCCAACTTACCATTGAACCACTTATTACAACGTTTTCAACATTTATGAAGTCAGCTTTCAGATTTTCATTCCGTTCTGCCAAGGGTATTTTTACTTGGAAAGGTGGATTGGTCTTCTTCCAGTAATATTCGTCAACATCCAAGTGCTTAAAATCAGTCCTTTTTTCAATTTCGTTTCCTAAAGTCGTGGTTCCTGAACCAGATGCTCCAAAAAGTAATATTTTCATATAAAAAGACTATTTTTCTAAGTTTGGTCGAATGTGTTACAACTGGTTATATCCGTACTAAAAGGATTCATTAACATTTCGCACCCCTGCTGGCGCAAGTATCAGATTTTTTATAAATTCCAAATAACAAGTACCGGATGGCAAGCACCAAATTACAAATACCAAATGACAAGCACCAATATTGTTATTGAAGTTCGAGGTTCGAGGTTTGAGTCCCGGATGGCAAGCACCAAATTACAAATACCAAATGACAAGCACCAATATTGTTATTGAAGTTCGAGGTTCGAGGTTTGAGTCCCGATAGCTCCTTCTCCATAGTATTACGAAGGAGAAGCTATCGGGATGGGATTTGAATTTTCTACACCTGTGTTACCTAGTGTGATAAAATCTACCAAAACGGTTTTTAAGCATTCAAAAGTGTTTTGAATGTTTATTGGTTTAGGTAACAGATCTCACGATTTCTACCAAAACAGTCTATACAAACAGGTATGGAACATGCAGAAACTTTGTTAAAACCAAAGATTTGTTATTTTAGTCCTTAAAGGCGAAAGTCATAAATAACGATTGCCATTTGTTGTATTTACCAAAAGCTAAATATGGAACTTTAATAATAACTATTTGATTACTGGATGAAAGCTAAAACTGGAATAATATATTCTTCGGTAGATGGACAAACTCTAAAAATTTGTAATAAACTTAGAGAGGGAATACAGCAAAACAACCAAAAAGTTGAACTATTCTCTATTACTGATTTTAATGAAGATGTAACCAATTATAATAAGCTTATTATAGGCGCAAGCATTAGATATGGAGTTCATAATAAAGAAATAATTGATTTTATAAATACCAATAAAAAGCAACTTGATTCTATAAAAACAGCTTTCTTTTCTGTAAATCTGGTTGCAAGAAAACCCGAAAAGAACACACCTGATACAAACCCGTATGTGATAAAATTTTTTAAATCCATTGATTGGACACCTACTGTTGTTGGGGTATTTGCAGGAAAACTAGACTATAAAAAATACCCTTTTTTTGATAGAATCATGATTCAGTTTATTATGTGGATGACCAAAGGACCAACTAACACCAATACAAAAATTGAATATACTAATTGGGACAAAGTAGCAGCGTTTGGGATACAACTTAAGAATTTGTGAAGCTATTATTTGAAAGATACTACCTCCCGCTAGCATTAGCATCTTGCTCCCACCCTAGCGCGGACATCATCCCTGTCTGCCGACAAGGCAGGCTCGTGTTTCACATTCTTTAAGCCAAACCTTGCCCTTCGAAATGAAATGGAGGAGGGCCTTGTCGTCCACAATAAAATAATGGCAGCATGACTTTAAAGCTGAACAGTAGGTTACTGTTTTTTCCTAAGTTATAATTAGATAAATACATCCCTTAAATCCTATATCTGCCCCTGAATAAATACCCATGAAATGGTAATAGATGTCAGGTAATTTTATTAAGGAATATCTTACTTTCGTTCCTTAACTATCTAAAAACGGATAAATATGAAAGTAACAGTAATATTATCCTTCCTTATGCTCATTGTAAGCTGTAGGGAGGAAATTAAGACAACAGAGATATCTATAGATAGAAGAGATATATTAGAGATTAGGATAGCTGACCTGGAAAGAGAGAAAGCCCGTTTACTTAAATCTTCCAATGAGGATAATCCTATCATCATTAACCTGAATGCTCATATAGATAGCCTTAAAGTTCTCCTCGCAGTTAAGGAACTCAGAATAAAATGACAATGTTGCTTTACGAAACCTCACGAAGTGGCTAAAGAGGTCTAAATAGTCATTGCGTAAAGGCTTAAACAGCCTCTTGCATGAGCCCCCGCTAGCGCGAGCACCAAATCGCAAATTTCAACGTTTCGTTGCCTCTGGTCCGGGAGCAAAGCAAACTACCTGGTAGTCCACCCCCCGTCAATAAGCATTATTTCCCCGGTTATCAGAGAGGCGGCATCCGAGGCCAAAAAAACCACAGCGCCTGCGACCTCCATAGGTTTGCCAATGCGGCCAAGTGGGATCCTGTCCAATACACTTTGTCTAAAGTCCTTATCCTTTAACCAGGGTTCGGTACCGGGCGTTTCTATAAAAGTGGGCGCCACAGCATTGACGTTTATATTATACTTAGCCCATTCCGAAGCAAGGTTTTTGGTAAGGTGGTTGACCCCTGCTTTGGTCATACAGTAAACGGACTCATCGTCCAGGGCAATAAAACCAGCCTGTGAACTCATATTTATAATACGGCCAGATCCCTGTTCAATCATTTGCTTGCCCACAGCCTGTGCCGTAAAAAAGGTTCCTTTTAAATTCAGATTGATAGTATTATCAAAATCCTCCTCGGTCACCTTTTCAGCAGGATTGGCCGGGGCAATACCAACATTATTCACAAGGATATCTATCTTACCAAACGTATTAACCGCCCGGCTAACCGCATCATTAATTTGCTGAAGAGAGGAAACATCCATTTGCAAACGGATCACTTTTCTGCCCAAGGCCTTAATTTCCTGCTCCAGGTCAGCGGCGGAAGTTACATCCCTCAGGCCTAAAGCAATGTCTGCCCCTTCATGTGCCAGGGCAAGTGCGCATGCCCTTCCAAGACCGCGGGCTGCCCCTGTAATAATAGCAACCTTGCCCGTAAGCTTAAAATTTGGGTATTCCTGTTCAGATTTTTTCATAGTTAAATTCTTACCTTAAGTACCGATCCTTTAAAATTAATCCTTTTTTTGGAACCTATGCAGCCTGTTTTGTTAGTTGATTTAGATACAGCCAGCCCTGCATATGTTTTGTACATTTAACTAATATGACCAAACAACCGGGACAAATTAACAAAAGACTGCTTTCACTTGATTTTTACAGGGGGTTAACCATGTTTTTGCTCATTGCCGAGTTCTCACATCTGTTTGCAACTATGGTAGCCCCGGAACTTGAAGGAACCATCTTGTATGCCATTGGCAAACAGTTTCACCATGTAAAATGGGAAGGATTGCGTTTTTGGGATTTGATTCAACCGTTTTTTATGTTCATTGTAGGCGTAGCCATGCCCTTATCCTTTAACAAGAGAATTGCAAGGGGTGATTCTTACAAGCAGGTATTTAAGCACGCCCTGAAAAGAGCATTTATGCTATTGGTCCTGGGCTGGGCACTGTATTGCATCGATGACGGAAGAATTGTATTTAGATTTCAAAATGTGCTTGCACAGCTGTCCGTAACGTATATTATAGCCTTTCTGATCATGAAAAAACCAACTGTGTTTCAGCTGGGTTTATCGGTATTGCTGATTCTTAGTACCGAAGGGCTTTACAGGTTTTTCCCCCTGGAAGGATTTAATCAGGCCTTTGTTCCCGGAGAAAACTTTGGAGCCTGGTTCAATATTCTTGTTGCAGGACAGGAAGATGGGGGTCATTGGGCAATGTTCAATGCCATTCCTACTACAGCACATACTATTTGGGGCGTATTGGCGGGCAGGTTGTTAATCAGTGACCAATCTAACAAAAAAAAGATGCAAACCCTGCTTGTTGCAGGCATCATAGGGCTCGTCATAGGATACGGACTTAGCCCGGTTACGCCAATCATTAAGCGTATTTCTACCAGCACTTTTGTATTCGCCAGTGGAGGATGGTCTGTATTGGCTCTAGCGTTGTGTTATTGGCTGATAGATATTAAGAAATACCAAAAAGGAGTTCTTTTTTTCGCCATTGTGGGGATGAACCCATTATTTATCTATCTCTTT
>NZ_CAMYIP010000049.1 GCF_947258525.1 uncultured Eudoraea sp. | reverse complement strand
AACAACTGCCACCAGAAAGTTTTGATAACCTCCCAGAGCACCAATTGCAGTTAAAACAATGGCTGCTAAACCAGCAGCAGGGCCGCTGACCCCGATATGCGAGCCACTAAGTGATCCAACTATAATACCTCCCACTATTCCGGCTATTAAACCAGAAAATAAAGGTGCGCCACTGGCCAAGGCTATTCCTAAACACAAGGGAAGTGCCACAAAGAATACCACTATACTAGCCGGTAGGTCGTTTTTTAAATATTTAAACATAATTATAAAAGTATTGTCCTCAATAAATTATTAAGGATTGATTAGAAACTAAATTGTATATGAGCTTATGCGTTATAGACCATTAATTCCGGAGGAGGTAAGGGAATTTCAATGGAATGAGTAGAAGAATTTATCTTTTCCATCTCTAAATAGGGTGATTTTTCGTGCGGGGATAATTGAACCTGAGCCAGCCAATTTTCTAGCAGTATTTTTTCCTCTTTGTTGTCTTTCTTAGACTGTTCTTGCTGCTCTTCTTCATTTAAATTCAAAGAGATTAAAATGCTTTCCCCATTATTTACCAGGGTAATAACAGATGGGGCAACTATCGCAAACAGCCAAATGCCAATAAGGGTCGCTATAATTGCAGATCTAGTCATTGTTAAATTGGTTATAAAGCAAATATAAACGTAACTACAATGAATAATTGTTAAAGAAAAATTAAAAATCCTTCAACAATTTAATTTCGCCTGCAGGGACCCAGCCGGCTTTTCCATCTATCAGTTCTATTTTTTTCCAATCATCCAACTCATCCAATACATAGACTTTTGTTCCCTCATGCAAAAGGAAAGCCTGTGAACTTCTATTATTTGGTTCAGATTTTACTGGTAGCTCCTCGGAAAATACAATTGCCGGCTCATCTGCCTCAAAATCCTGAAATTGAATCAATGCCAGTACAATACAAAAAACCGCAATAAAGAAAGAAACAATACTCGTGATAAATGCTATGCGCTTATGAGTAGAATACCTAAGGTAATAAAATAAAATATAGGCCAGGACAAAGAGCAATACAAAGAAAACACCTACATAGGACCATTGATCGAAAGAGAGCAATCCGGTAATATTTTTGTATAACTTTGACAGACTTGTCTCCGGAAGCGGCTCAAAAGCATCTAAAGTCATATTTTGAGCATATGCCAGATTATTTTTAATTTCCCTGTCATTGGGTTTAAGCAACAAAGCCTTTTCATAATAATAAATACTTGGCGCTATCTGGTTTAATTTGTAGTAACAGTTACCTATATTGTAATAAACTGCTGCCGAATGTTCACCATTCTCCAATATTTTAAAGTAGTTCTCAGATGCTTTTTCATATTCACCTTCATTATAATACGTTGTTGCCCTGTTAAAAAGGGCTTCGTTTTGAGCATTGGCTGTAAACGATAGCAGTATTAATAATAAGAAGATCAAATTCTTCATAACTAAAGCTTTTTGTCTATTGATGAAATTGTTTCACCGGCTTTATTGTAATCTTGTTGCATCTGGACATCAGAGAAAGGGCTATAGCGAGCCATTTCACAATTCTTAAGCAGATCTACAAAGGCATGGTTAGTTGTCTCGTCTATTCCTTTTTTAGACAACAAAGAAGCTATTTTATCTTTGCTAAACTCAGAGGTTTCTATTTTTAGTTTAGCTTTAAGATAGTTGTGTAAAGCTTTTTCAAGTGCAATATAAAATGCCTCTTTGTTACCTAAGGCCCTTTTGGCCTCGGAGAGATATTTCCTTGCCAGTTTGTTGGCCTTCTTGATTTTGTTACCCGCTACATCACTAGCGATGGCTTCGCGCCTTTTACCAAAGAGTACGGCAATTGGAATAAGCAAAAATGGTGAAAATAACCAAAAATAAAACCGTGTAGAACCAAAAAAATAATTAGTACCAATAACAGATAGGTTTGGTTTAAGTTTAATAAAATTAAACTGATCATTTGTGTTGATAACCGTCTGCTTACTTGTTGTTGAAGGGCCACTCGCTATTGCACCTGATCCTAATGGGCCTTCCATAACGTTTATCATAATCTCATCGGATGCCACAGATTTGTAAATCTCTAATTCCGGGTCAAAATAGCTGAATGAAATACTAGGAATGGGGTATTTTCCTCTGAATGATGGGACTACAGTATAATTATTACTCACTTTTCCCTTCATACCGGAGAGTGTTGTTCTCACTTCTTCATTAAATTCCGGTTCATAAACTTCTAAAGCTCCGGGAAGTGAAGGTTCGGGTAATTGAAATAGTTTTAAATTCCCGTTCCCTTGTACAGTAATTGTCGCTTGTAATGACTCTGAAGCATTTAATGTTGTTTTGCTGGTAGTAACAGAAAACTCAAAATTACCCACTGCTCCTCCAAAATCTGCAGGCCGCCCTTCAGATGGTAAGGGTTTTACATTAATCACGCGCCTTCCTGCCGATACTGTTTTGTTGGTTTGAGTATATATTCTCCCACCAAAAAAGTCGCGTTTGTTAGTAGGTACTTCCAATGTTACATCCAAGGAGAGAGGCTCAATGGTCAATTCACCGTTCTTTTGAGGATAGAGTACGACTCTTTTAAGAACTACATAACGATAAGCCTTTCCTTCATAAGTGCCATTTTGAACATCATATCTTGTGAATGGCATATCCTGGCTCCAGAAATTATTGTATTTAGGATTATCCAGTGGGCGAAAATTAGAAACATTAATAGTAGGACTTACATATAATTTGTAAACAACACTTATGGCCTCATTGAGATACGGAGAAGTTTTGGAAACTTCTGCTACTAAATGTAAATTGTCATCAGCAAAGTCTTCTACAGACATTTGATCATTTGGTTTATCTACAGCGGCTGTAACCTCTACATTTTTCGACAAGGATTTATAGATCCTTCCATCAATTGTGATTGTTGCCTGTTTAATAGTGAATTTCCCTCTGGAAGTAGGAGCAAGGGTATAGGAGTAGGTTTTGGAATAACTCCTGACCCCATTTATCCAGGAAGAGCTAATAGATTGGGAGGGCCCCATAAGTACTCTAAAGCCTTCAAAATCCGGCGGGGTAAAATTATCGCCGTCTTTGTTCATTTCAAAATCTACCCTTAGACGCTCATTTATTCCCAACCTGCTTTTGCTGAGTTTTACTTCAAAAGTAATAGCCTCTTTATCTTGTGCTATTGCCTGGCCAGAGGCCAGTAATAGAAAAGATATACAAATGATAAAATATTTAAGTTTATTAAATATCACCAATCTTTCTCATTTTTTGTTTTAACCCCTTTTACTTTCTGGGCATCCATTTTTTCTTTAACTTTTTTCTCTTCATTTTGCATTGCCTCGAGTAAATTTTTTATTTGCTGTTGAGACAACTGGTTTGGTCTGGGTTGTTTTTGCTGTTCCTGATCTCCCTGTTCAGGCTGCTTTTTTTCTTCTTCTTTGTCATCGCCTTCACCTTTTTTATTTTCTTCTTTTTCCTGCTCTCCATTATCTCCTTCGTTACTCTCTTTATCGTTTTCTTCGTTTTTGGGATCTCCTTTGTTTTCGTCTTTATTATCTCCCTGGTCTTGCTGGTCCTGGTTTTTATCTTTTTTCTCCTCCTGATCCTGATTCTCTTTATTATCGTCTTTATTCTGATTATTCTTATCTTTTTCTAGCAGCTCTTTGGCCAGTGCCAGATTATATCGGGTTTCTTCATCCGACGGATCATTGCGCAATGCTTCTTTATAAGCTTCAACTGCCTTAGCGTATTCTTTATTTTTCATGAATACATTGCCCATATTGTGAAATGCCTTATGTTTAACAGGTTTTTCCGATGTCAATTCCCCTGCTTGCTTAAAACGGCCAAATGCCTCAGAAAAACTCTCTTTGTTATAGTAAGCATTTCCCAAATTATATGGGGCCGCGGTATTCTCATTACTTTTGGAAATGGCTCTTCTGTAATTCACCTCCGCATCTATAAAATCGTTATCGGCTAAATCCTTATTCGCTTCAAATGTTATATCTGTTGAGGCTTTGAGTGCTTTTTCCTTTTCTTTCACATCATCTTGCGGAAAAACGGCAGCGCTTATAAAAAAAATAAATAATACAAACTTTTTCATTTTAATGAATTTCCTGTTCGTTAAACAAATTCAATTTTTTGAGCCATTTAGTTTTTCGATCCAATAAAAAAACTTCCAAAAATAAAAACAAAAGACCAATACCCAGGAACCATTGAAATTGGTCCTTATATTCTGCAAATTGCTTGGCTTCAAATTCTTTTTTGTCCATTTGGTTTAATTCTTCTTTAATGAAGTCAACAGCATCATCTGTATTTGATCCGTTTACATATTCCCCATCACCCTCGTCTGCAATTTCCTCCAATATCTCTTCATTTAATCTGGTGATAACCACTTCACCTTGTGAATCTTTTTTTAAACTTTCTACGATTCCATTTCTTTTAATGGGAATTGGGCTGCCTTTTGTCTTTCCAACACCAATTGTAAAAATTCTTATTCCTTCTTCAACGGCTAATTCAACAGCATCCAGTGTTGAGCCTTCAGAATGATCCTCACCATCCGAAACAATAAACAATACCCTATTTGTTTGTTCCTCATCATCAAAATAGGTAGATGCCAGTTCAATAGCTTCATTAATGGCCGTTCCTTGTGATGAAAGCATATCTGTATTCATACTTTGAAGGAACATTTTAGCTGCACCATAATCTGTAGTTATTGGCAACTGAGGAAAGGCCTGACCCGCATATGCTATTATACCTATTCTATCACTGGCTAATTGATTAATAATTTCAGAAACCAATCGCTTAGATTTCTCTAGTCTGTTTGGAGCAATATCCTCAGCCAGCATACTTTTTGAGACATCAATAGCAAAAACAATGTCTACTCCTTCTCGTTTGACTGTTTCTAATTTTGTTCCAATTTTAGGGTTTACAAGACCTAAAACCAGAAACGAAATCCCTAAAACGAGAAAAATTAATTTTAATATTGATTTGAATTTAGACTTATTAGGAGATAGTCTTTTCAACAGATGGGGAGCGGCAAACTTCTTTTGGGTTCTTTTTTTCCAAATTTGAAGCAATAGATATATAACTACCATTACCGGAATAATGGATAGAAGATAAAAATATATTTTCTCGTCTAACTGAATCATATTCTAAATAAAACTTCTAAATACTGTATTTCTAAGGAACCATTCCATAATGAGCAAAGCGCCAGCCAAAAGAATCCATGGTCTGAATTTCTCCTCATATTTATAATACTTAAATTCTTCAACTTCTGTTTTCTCCAATTTATTTATTTCATCATAAATTTCCTCCAATTTTTCATTGTCTGTTGCTCTAAAATACTGTCCACCTGTCGCGTTGGCAATAGCTTTAAGTAATTCCTCATCTATTTCAACCTGTCGCATTCCATACCTATATGACCCATCATCATTATAAGCAACAGGTGAGAGCGCGTTTCCGTTAGTGCCCAAACCAATAGTATAAGTCTTGATGTCGAATTCCACAGCAAGATCAGCGGCAGTTTGGGGTTCAATAAATCCTGAATTGTTAACACCATCGGTAAGCAAAATAATTACCTTACTTATAGATTTGCTTTCTTTTAACCTATTAACGGAAGTTGCTAATCCCATACCAATGGCTGTTCCATCGTTCAATTGACCATAAGTAATTTCTTTAAGGGCATTTAGAACAATGGATTTATCACTTGTTATTGGGGTTTTGGTATAGCTTTCACCGGCATAGACAACTAAACCAATTCTATCATTTGGTCTTTGTCTAATAAAATCTGCAGCAACTTCTTTAAGGGCTGATAATCTATTTGGTTTTAAATCTCTTGCCAACATACTCGAAGAAACATCAATGGCCATAACAATATCAATGCCTTTTGTGGTTTTGGTTCGAGTAGAAATATCCTCAGTTTGAGGACGTGCCATAGCTACTATTATGAATGTCAATGCCAACAAACGGAAGGCAAATAATACCGGTTTTAATTTTGGCAATAAGTCATTTGCGGTAAACCCTTCTAGGCTCGGAATTTTCAAGCTCGCATTCTCCTCTTTGCTCTTGAATATGTACCATATCAAAGCCAGTGGTAGCAATAAAAGCAACCAAAAAAACTGAGGATTTGCAAATTCTATATTCTCTAACATTTATGCCTCTGTTTTAACTTCCAAGGAACCAATTATCCTATTTACAATTTCTTCTGCGTAAACATCTTCATCTAACCATGATAAAATTAAATGCTGTTGAAAACCATTTCCACCAAAAAGAATAATGGTATACTGTCCTTTAGCCAACTCTTTTGAGTCTGGTAATGCAAAATTGCCCCTGCCAAATACTTTAACTCCTTTTACACCAGATAGGGTAACAAATTCTTCTTGCTTGGTAATTATGTTTTTTGCGCCCTGATCTTCAAAATTTTGCAATATTTGTTCAACAACCCGATTGAAATCTGGTTCTTCAGGCTTATTTAAGGTTGTCGAAGTTGTACCAATGGTAAGCAAACCTTTTTTGCTTCTGTACATGAATGCCTGCAGTTCTTTAATATTGGCCTTAACCTCTGGTGGGAGTTTAACTTCCTGCCGCACTAATACTTCCGGAGTTTCAACTATAATTGGTGGATATCCATAAGAACTGGAAACCCATTCACCTTCTAAAAGTGTTTTTGTAGGATGCCCGGTAATGGTATCCCAAACATAAGAAGGACCTAAATATGTAATTACCCCTCCTAAAGAAACCAGTAATACAATTGCCGCAGCCGATACAATTGAAATAATTTTCTTTTTCCTTTTTTTCTGAGCAATAATTTCCTGGTACTCTTCTTGTTCCAGTAATTCTTCTTCTGTAGGTTCAGGAAGAGCCTCTTTTGTCTTAACAACGATTTCTTCAATTGCTTTTCGGTCCTTTTCGGCTACTGATGTCGGCGGTTTAGACCTTGCAAATTTTACAAGATCTGCTGTTTGCAAAATATTTTCAAATTGCTTTATTGTATTGTCCTGTAACTTTAACTCACCTGCATCCTTCAACATTTCCAATTTATGAATCAGTTCACTTGTGGTACTTTCCAGTGCCGAAATATTCACTTCTTCTTCGAGATAGGATCTAACAATTGCAGTTAATTCTGAATAATACGCTTTGTACTTATCCTGAATTAGATATTTAGAATTTTCCAATCTTTTCAATTCTAAAAGGGCCCTGTCATAAGCAGGCAATAATGCTACCTTTTCTTCTTCCGTCAATGGTTTTTTTCGGATTACAAACCAATAGATAAGCCCGCCAGCAATGGCGGCAATAAGTAAAACTATTAAAAGGATTTTCCAAAATTCACTATTGCTTTTTTGTACGCTTATTAGGGGTTTAATATCATACATTTTTTGGTTCACTGTATCTACGGGTACTGTAGCGACATCTACCCGAAGTGAGTCAGTGAAAAATCCGGCTCCATTGATTTCAATGCGCTGAGCCGGGAGAACATAAGATCCGGAATCAAATTGTGTAAGCGCGTAAATTTTTTGTAGGGTTATTCTATCTTTTTTTCGTGTGGTATCCGTTTTAAAGGCTTCTACTGTTTCCAGAGGGGAAAATGTTTGCCCTTCAGGAAAGAAAACCTGGGCAGTTGAATCTGCCTCAACAATAACGGTAAATTTAATTTGTTCACCAATTTTTATGTTCGTTGTGTCTACTTTCGAGAGAACGACGGGTTTTACCTGGGCAATAATGGGATTGGTAATAAATAAAAGAAACAAAAGGAGTACCGGTACGGACCAGTCACCAAAAATATCTTTTAATTTTATCAAAATCTTATACATCTATCCTCTTTGCTTAAAATAACCCAGTAATTTTTTAACATAACTTTCATCTACCCTGCAATCCAAAATACCGCATCCTGATTTAGTGAAAGTATCTTTAAAGTAGTCTACCCTATTTCTGTAGTATTCGCCGTATGCATTCCGAACCTTTTTAGATTGTGTATTTACAAGTTTCAGTGATCCTGTTTCCGAATCGAGCATTTGAACAACACCCAGATTTGGAATATGTTCTTCTTTTTCGTCATAGATGCGAATTCCGGTAACATCATGCTTTTTCCCGGTAATTTTTAGTGTTTGGTCATAATTGGTTGCCATAAAATCTGAAAGCACAAATACAATTGACTTTTTCTTCAGGACGTTGGTCAAATATTTTAGGGCTTCTCCAATATTCGTCATATTGCTTTGTGGAGAAAATTCTAACAATTCTCTTATTATTCTAAGGACGTGGCTTTTGCCTTTTTTAGGGGGTATAAAAAGCTCAATTTCATCAGAAAAGAGAAGAAGACCAATTTTATCGTTATTTTGAAGAGCGGAAAATGCCAGGGTTGCAGATATTTCTGTAATTATATCTTTTTTAAATCTATTGGTTGTGCCAAATAGTTCAGAGCCACTCACATCTACCATCAACATCATGGTTAGTTCCCTTTCTTCCTCAAACACCTTTACAAAAGGTTCGTTATATCTGGCTGTTACATTCCAATCTATACTTCTTACATCATCACCAAACTGATATTGGCGGACCTCGCTAAAAGTCATTCCGCGACCTTTAAATGTAGAGTGGTATTCTCCTCCAAATATATGATCTGAAAGACGACGCGTCTTAATTTCAATCTTACGAACTTTTTTTAATAACTCCTTGGTATCCATGCGGGTTCAAGCTTTTAAGTTATATAAGCAAATGCTTTTATGGCATTTAATTATATAGGTTGAACTATTATGGGACTTCAATTTCGTTAACAATCCGGTTGATCATTTCTTCTGAAGTAATATTTTCTGCTTCTGCTTCATAGGTAATTCCGATTCTATGCCTCAGCACATCATGTACAACAGCACGGACATCTTCAGGAACAACATAGCCACGTCTTTTTATGAAAGCATAGCACTTGGCGGCATTCGCCAGATTTATGCTGCCACGTGGTGAAGCTCCAAAACTTATAAGTGGTTTAAGATCTGCCAAATCATATTTTTCAGGATATCTTGTTGCGAATACTAAATCGAGGATATATTTTTCAATTTTTTCATCCATATAGACTTCCCTCACTGCCTGCTGCGCACTTAGAATTTGTTTAAGTGATATAACAGGTTTCACATCCTGAAGTATGCCTTTAAGATTTTGCCTTATAATTAGTTGTTCTTCGTTCATCTTTGGATAATCAATAACCGTTTTCAGCATAAAACGATCTACTTGAGCTTCAGGCAGTGGATATGTTCCTTCCTGTTCAACCGGGTTTTGAGTAGCCATAACCAGGAATGGTTTATCAAGAATGAAAGTTTCATCACCAATCGTAACTTGTTTTTCCTGCATGGCCTCTAATAGAGCCGACTGCACCTTCGCGGGAGCACGGTTAATTTCATCAGCTAACACAAAATTGGCAAAAATTGGACCTTTCTTAATTGAAAAATCATTTTCTTTCATGTTGTATATCAAGGTTCCTACGACATCTGCCGGTAAAAGATCCGGAGTGAACTGAATTCTGCTAAAACTACCTTTAACCGCCTTTGAGAGCGTAGTAATAGCAAGAGTCTTTGCAAGCCCGGGGACTCCTTCCAGCAAAATATGACCCTGTCCTAAAAGTCCGATTAACAATCGTTCTAGCATATGCTTCTGACCCACAATAGCCTTGTTCATTTCCATAAGAAGCAGGTCTATAAAAGCACTTTCCTGTGCAATTTTTTCATTAACAGCACTTATATCTACAGTAGTATTTTCCTCCATGAAAAGATTTTATTTTTTGGTTTTTAATATGTTGGTCTCACAGTAGGGCGCAAATTGAAAATTTATTTATATAAGTGCTGTTAATGATTGGTTAAAAAATGGCCAGAACCCTAAGTTTTATGAAGTATTTAAGGGATTTATTTTATATTTTCACATACTTATGAAAAACCGGATATCCTATTCAAAAATTATTGCCGGAACCATGACATGGGGAAGTTGGGGGAAGAATCTTTCAAAAGCAGAAATGTCTGGACTTATAGATTATTGTGTGGAAAATGGAATAACAACTTTTGACCATGCGGATATTTATGGAGGTTATGATAACGAAGAAGCCTTTGGAAACGCTTTTTTTAAAAGTGAAATACCTAGAGAAAGCGTACAACTCGTTACCAAATGTGGAATTCAATATGTCTGCAAAGCCAGAGATAATAAGGTGAAACATTATGATTATTCCAAGGATTACATTGTATGGTCTGCGGAACGATCTCTGAGTAAACTTAAAACAGACTATCTGGATCTTTTTTTATTGCACAGGCCAAGCCCTTTAATGGAGCCCGATGAAATTGCGGAAGCCATTCTTCATTTGCAAAAAGAGGGTAAAATCAGGGAGTTCGGAGTGTCTAATTTTTCACCTTCTCAGATTGCGCTATTGGAGTCAGTAATACCGGTAAATGCTAACCAGGTTGAATTTTCCTTAACCGCTGAAAAATTAATGTTTGATGGTACTTTTGATGATTGCATTCTTCATAAACGCACCGCAATGGCCTGGAGTCCGTTGGGCAGTTATTTCAGGGAGACTGATAAAAGAAGGAAGCGCATTAAAAAAGTACTGAAACAATTTAAAAAGAAATATAAAGCAGATAGTAGTCAAATTCTCCTGGCATGGATCCTAAGACATCCTTCTAAAGTGCACCCTGTAGTTGGTACCACGAACAAAGATCGATTAAAAGCTTCGATAAGAGCTACTGAAATTGAGTTGGAGTTGGAGGATTGGTTTGCATTATTGGTGGCATCTCAGGGACATAAGGTACCTTAATTTATAATCTCTCATTTAATTCTTATGAAGAAAACAGCATTTATTACAGGCGCAACCAGTGGCATAGGAAAGGCCACAGCGCAGCTTTTTGCAGCTAATGGCATTCGTTTGATAATTTGTGGACGAAGAACAGAGCTTTTAAAAGAATTGAAAAAGGAGTTAGAACCTTTAACTGATGTATGTGTTTTAAATTTTGATGTACGTGATAAGGATATTGTTTCAGCCACTATTGAATCATTACCCAAGGAATTCAGACATATAGATATTTTGATTAATAATGCGGGAAATGCTCATGGCCTGGATCCTATAGAAAAAGGCAGTCTGGAGGATTGGGATGCTATGTTAGACATTAATGTAAAAGGACTATTATACGTCTCCAGGGCAATTTTACCACAAATGGTGGAGCGCAACTCGGGCCACATAATTAATATAGGTTCTACCGCGGGCAAAGAGGTTTATCCAAGAGGGAATGTTTATTGCGCCAGTAAACATGCTGTTGATGCAATTAATCAGGGAATGCGAATTGATTTGAACGCTTATGGGATAAGGGTAGGAGCTGTAAACCCCGGATTGGTGGAAACTGAGTTTAGCAATGTTAGATTCAAAGGAGATGCAAAAAGAGCCAAGACTGTTTATAAGGGGTTTCAACCTTTAAAACCGGAAGATATAGCAAACATTATCTTCTTTGTAATTTCACAACCGTCTCATGTAAACATTGCAGATCTGGTAGTCATGCCCACTGCTCAGGCAAGCAGTACAATAGTCAATAAAACAATATGATTAATAAACGCCTATTGGTAAAAAACCTTTTGGCTCATAATGACGAGAATAGTTTTTATGATAAAAAAAGGTTCATAAATATAGGTAAACGAGAAGGGAAAGCTAAGTTTCTGAAGCATGTATGTGCGCTGGCTAATAGCAATCCAATTAATAATTCATTTATAGTAGTTGGCGTAGAGGATGAAGACAATAAAATTGTTGGAGTAGATTTCTTTGATGATAGTAAGATTCAAAACCTCGTAAATGCTTACTTGGATAACCCTCCATTAATTTCTTACGAGAATATTCCTTTTCCACATTTACCTGAAGGCAAAGTGGTAGGTTTAGTTACTATAAAGTCTAATGGTAAAGTTTGCGCTTTGCGGCGTAATATTTGGAAATACTATGGTGGGGCCGTTTTTTTCAGAGACGGAAGTATAAGCATGCCTAAGGCTTTTGATGTTGTGTTGAAGGATATCAATTCAGACACTGTTGCCACAATTGAACAACATGCGCGAAATAATATTGAACTGACACTTGATGGTGTTATAGACTTTATAAATAACAGACACAGGGATCTGATTAGCAATTATAAGGTTTTTAAAGAACAGTTTGTACTCTGTTGGGCAGGGAATCAAAAGAAAGTCAAAAATGAGGTTTTTTATTCCAGGGTTGACATTGAACTTATTAACGAACAGGTTAAACTTTTCTATTCTGCCCTCGATGAAATTTCCATAAATTATAATGATGAATCGTTTACTATTATGGAGTATGTGAAATTGGGCCTAGGGGATCAACAGAAATATTATCCTTTGGAAAAAGTGGATATATTCTTTTCAGATAATGGGACCTATCAAATTCAAAGCGATTTAATTTTTGAACCGCCTCAATATGACAAAAAGACGTTGCATCATATTTTTAATTCAAACAAGGCAATACTCCAAAAAATACAAAGGGGGGTATCCCTGAAACGTTCAGAAGAACTAGATTTAAAATTATTACCGGCAACTTATCTTATATGCCATTTTAATGGTTTTGAAGAAGCTAAGGATCTTCTGGATGCAGCGAGGCCTATATTAAAGAAATATGATTTGAGTATTTATAAATCTCTGAAAGAGTCTCTGCGAATTTTAAGAAAAGTAAAATATAGCTAAGACTTACGCAGCCAAAATATTTGATATGGATTTATGTCTAATAAGCCACTTTTTAAAATAATATTTTTGCCTGACACCAGATCCTTCAATTTACCTTCGGATACATAGCCCATGGAATCAAGCGTTCCGACTTCAACCAAATGAATTTTTTCATCAAAATTGCATATTACAAGGACATCTTTCTCAGAATTATTTATTCTCTCAAACATAAAAAGATGTGGGTTTGCGTTAGGATGTAACACTAAATTGTTCTTGTCAGCAAATACCGGGGTATTTTTCCTAATTTTTATTAGTCTTTTTAAGGAATGGAATATTTGTGTTTGCGGGGTGTCAATTTTATCTAATTCAGATACCGTTTTCCAATCTTGTTTGGGCCTGTTGGCCCATCTGCTATCTTCTTTTAAGTCGTTATTTTTAAGATAAGTATAATCATTTAACATCCCTATTTCATCACCGGCATAGATCATAGGAATTCCCCCATATGATAAAATTATAGCGTGTAACATTAGGATTTTATCAACCGACATTTTTATCAATTCCTGATTGTTCTGTGCCAAACCTTTTTCCAATCCAAGAAGAGAGGCTGCACTGCCGGTTATTCTTCCATCACCATTTTTGGGATTATACATAAAAATTTGCCCCATAGCCGGCGACCAATCAAGTTTTTGGCCATAGTAATCCAACAAAAATTTTCTATGAGCAACTGCATCCCAACCTACTTCGTATATGTAGCGGTCTTCAAAACCAAGTCCAATATCATCATGACATCTGATATAATTTATCCAGGTTCCCTCTGAGGGTTTGCCTGGTATGTTAAGCAGATTCTTGTATAATAGATGTGTTTTTTTTGTTGCAATTGAATTCCAGAGCAAAGCCATTAAAGTGGCATTATATGCAATTTCACACTCGTTACCTTTATTAATGCCCTCACCATAATACTTTATAATATCTCTGGGAGAAACTATAGCTTCGGCCAGTAAAACAACCCCCGGAGCAACAACTTGCAAACACATTCGAAATAATGTAATTAAGCTATGGGCTTCCGGAAGATTTTGAGAATTTGTGCCCATTTTCTTCCAAAGAAAGGCCAGGGCGTCAAAGCGAATAACATCTACCCCTAAGTTGGCTAAGTCTACCAGATTAGTAAGCATATCCATAAATACCAAAGGATTTGTATAATTAAGATCCCATTGATAATCGTTAAACACAGTCATAACCCACTTATTCATTTTTTTATTGAAAGTGAAATTACCGGGTGATGTTCTGGGAAACACTTCCGGCAAGGAATTTTCAAATTCATCCGGTAATTGCCTGTCCGGGTATGTATAATAATAATCTTGATATTTTTTATCACCGGCCATTGCTTTTTTTGCCCAGGGAAATTCATCTGAAGTATGATTTACAACAAAATCCATCATCAGATGCATATTTTTTGACTGCATTTTTTTTACCAGATTTAACAAGTCCGATTTTGTACCGTATTTCTTGTCTACCCGGGTATAGCTATTCACCGCATATCCCCCATCATTTTCTCCTGTAGGCCTTGTAGTGACAGGCATTATATGAATGAGGTTAACTCCTAATTTTTCCAAATATGGAATTTTAGTTTCTAGACCTTTCAAATCCTTATTATAGTGATCTACATACAATTGCATGCCGACCATTTTTTCTGATTGATACCAATTGGCATCTTTAAGCCTTCTTAAGTCCTGAATTTTATAATTTTTCGACCTTTTCTTAAAAAGTTCAGGCAAAAGTTTCATTAGGTATTGAAATGAATCTGGGGTGGTGGTCTCCGGATAAAGCGATAAGAATAAGTTTTGTATAATAGAATGGTTAGTGGATAGCCTCAAATCGAATAAGTCATTAAGGTTGGCTTTCTCCGGCTTATCCAGCTTATCTGAAGCCAACAAGCGGTGTAATGAGGCTTGGTTCATTCTAATGGTCGAGTTGAGTTTGAGACGGTAATGACTTAATTGCCCCGTAGTTCATTGTGGTTATTGCCCCGGCTTTATTGGCCATAGTGATCATTTCAAAAAGTAAATCGGGATTACTTCGCATACTTTCAATATTATCCAGTGTGGAAATTTGTTTTAACAAACAACCAATAAAAGCATCCCCTGCACCTGTGGTATCAACTGGTTTTACGCTAATACTCGGGATTATCTGTGAATGCCCCTGAGAACTTACAAAAGTACCTTCAGAACCAAGCGTAATTGTAATGATTTCTGTACCGGTTTCATGGAAAAATTCACAAGCCTCCGAAATATTTTCCTTGCCTGAAATTAATTTGGCTTCTTCCAGACTAAACTTACAGAGTGTAGATTTTTCAATAAATGGCATACACTTTTTAATAAAGATATCGGTTTTGTTTTTCCATAGGTCCGCTCTGTAATTTGGATCAAAACTGATAAATGCGTTTTGAGTTATGGCATCAAATAAAAACCGTCCATATGCTTCCTCCAAACTTCCACCTAAAAGTGCTGTTGCTGCACCAAAATGTATTATATTTTTATTGAACCTTTTCTTAATTGCCGGACTGTATTTAAGTTCTTTGTCCGCACCCCTGCTAAAGACAAAATCACGTTCTCCGTCTTCTGCAATAGAGACAAAAGCCAGGGTAGTAAAAATTTCTGAACGTTGTGCTAAAGAAACGTCCACACCTTCATTTTCTAATACGTTCAATAAAAAGGTACCAAAAGGGTCATTGCCAACACAACCAATAAATGTACTTTTTCCTCCCAGTTTGGCTACTGCACAAGCTACATTAGCCGGGGCACCGCCGGCTTTTTTTGTGAATTCACGGGCGAGGGATAAATCGCTTCCTTGTTTTTCAGCCACAAAATCTATGAGCACTTCACCTATACAAAATACTTCTTTCATGAAATTGTAATTAAGTAACTCCCAAAGTAATGAGAATTTAGGTGTTAGACCAAAAAAACAACTACTATTTATCCTATTGATTCTGAGTGTTAGTCTTAACCATTTATTCATTAAAGACGCTTGGTCTGCTTTAAAGAATTGTTTACCTTTTTCTGGAATTAAAAATTTAGCAAAATGAACCTATTTGATGAGATAAAAAAGAAACTAAGTCAGGAGTTTATTGATATAGTAGAATGGATTGACACCACCAATGATACTATAGTTCACAGATTTGAGCGGTATCAAAATGAAATTAAAAATAATGCCAAATTGGTGGTTAGAGAAGGTCAGAAAGCGGTATTTGTTAATGAGGGTCAACTGGCAGATGTTTTTAACCCGGGGACCTATACACTTAACACCAACAACCTTCCAATTCTGACTACTTTAAAAGGATGGAAATATGGATTTGACAGCCCTTTCAAGGCAGAAGTTTATTTTGTTAACACAAGGTTATTTACGGATGAAAAGTGGGGCACAAAAAACCCGATAATGCTAAGTGATGAGCGTTTTGGGTTGACTGAGATACGCGCTTTCGGAACCTATAGTTTTAGAATTAGTGATCCTGGAAAGTTTGTAGTTGATGTAGTAGGCACTGATGGGAATTTTACGAATTACGAAGTAAATGAGCATCTTAAAAGCTTAATTGTGACTCGTTTCACGGATACTGTTGGAGAAGCCAACCTGCCGTTGGAGTTATACGCAGCAAATACAAGTGAACTTTCTGAAACTTGTCAGGAAGTCATGAAACCTGAATTTGAACGTGTAGGGATAGAATTGGAAAAATTCTATATAGAAAACGTTTCTATGCCGGAAGAACTGAAGAAAGAGATTTTTGAATACAGCAGATTAGATAAATTAGATTTGTCCAAACTCACTCAATTTAAGGCAGCCAAAGCCATGGAAGCCGCAGCTAAAAATGAAGGAGGTACAGCCGGAGCTGGCATGGGACTCGGCATGGGGTTTGTCCTGGCGCAACAAATGGGAACACTAATGGGTCAACCAACTCAGCAATCGGTTACTTCGCCACAACCACAGGGAGCTGCTCTACCACCTCCGATGCCTGTTCAGGTAATGTATTACTATGCTGCAAACGGGCAACAACTTGGCCCCGTTACTTTTGACAAATTAAAAGAACTGTTTGCAAACAGAACTATTAACAGAGATTCTCTTGTATGGAAACAGGGTCTTTTGGAGTGGACAGCTCTTAAAGAAATTGAAGAACTAAAGGCTTTTTTAGGTGGCAGTACCCCACCACCTTTGCCACAAAAGTAAACCCCTCGGGATTTAGAAACACTTTACCAATTTTGCTGAATTTGGTAACAAATGCAAATGGAAAAAACCCAGTATTCAGAACAGAAAAAATCCTGTGCCAATTGTGGGGCAGAACTAAAATACAAACCAGGTTCACATCAGGTTAAATGTGAGTACTGCGGATATGAAGAATTTATAGAAAAGGCAAAGCGAAGTTTTGAAGAACTTGAATTGCAACATTATCTTAAGGCCGTAGGAGATAATGCATATGATGCCACTATAGATCTTCTGCATTGTAAAAATTGTGGGGCTAACCAGCATGTTGAAGAAAATTACAAGTCGCTTCATTGTGTCTATTGTGGGGAGCCTCTTATTAGAGAGGATACAGAAAGAGAAGGCTGGATACTTCCGGGGGCACTTGTTCCTTTTCAATTAAATAGCAAACAGGCTGGAAGGATATTCAAAAAGTGGGTAAAGGGATTGTGGTTTGCCCCAAATAAACTCAAGCGTGCATCGTTAGATCCGGAAGCCATGCATGGGCTATATCTTCCTTTTTGGACTTTTGATGCAGAACTCGTAGCATCCTATGAAGGTCAAAGAGGAGATTATTACTATGTTACCAAGACCTATAAGACTAAAAATGGAACTCAAACCAAACAGGTAAGAAAAACGCGTTGGACGCCGGCCTATGGCACGGTTGACGGTTTTATTGATGATATACTAATCAGTGCTTCTGAGAATAAACAACAAGAAATTCCAACGCAGATATCGCATTGGAATTTGAAAGAGCTTGCAACCTTTAATTCAAAATATCTCTCTGGATTTGTGACCGAAAAATACACTATTACCTTAAGAGAAGGACATCGTAAATCATTCCAAAAGGCCAAAGAAATAGCGCATTCATGGATACGACAAGATATTGGAGGTGATACACAAAGGATTCACCATTCGGATATAAAACTTTCAAATGAAACTTTTAAACATGTTCTTTTACCTATTTATATAAGTTTCTACAATTACAAAGGGAAGGAATATCACTTTTACATAAACGGGCAAACCGGTAAAATCCATGGTATTCGGCCTTATTCGTTTTGGAAAATATTCCTGCTCATACTTTTTATTATGGCCATCATTGGAATTATTGCGATTTTTGCCAAATGAGAACTTTAGTAATCGGAGATATACATTCTGGCCTGAAAGCTTTGCAACAAGTTTTGGAAAGGGCTAATGCCAGTGAGGATGATCTTCTTGTTTTTCTGGGAGATTATGTCGACGGATGGAGCCAGGCTGTTGAAACGGTAAATTTTTTAATTGGGCTAAGAGCAACACACCAATGCATATTTTTAAGGGGGAACCATGATGAACTTTGTTATGATTGGCTTAGAACAGGAAAAGATAACCCTACCTGGTTACAACATGGAGGTAAAGCTAGCAGGGATTCTTATGAGGTACTTGAGGATGGTTCGCTAAGCGTTCATATGGATTTTTATAATAACCTGGACAATTACTATCTGGATGATAAGAACCGTTTGTTTATTCATGCTGGTTTCACAAGCTTAAAAGGTATAGAATTTGAATATTTTCCTAAAATATTCTACTGGGATAGGACTTTATGGGAACTGGCATTGGCCATTGATCCGGAACTTACTGAAACAGACTTGTATTACCCTCAAAGACTCTCCAATTACCATGAAATTTATATTGGTCATACCCCTGTAACAAGAATTGGCAAAAACAAACCTCATAGGGCCGCGAATGTATGGAATATGGATACCGGAGCAGCTTTTAGAGGGCCCTTGTCCATAATGGACGTAGATTCCAAACAAGTATGGCAAAGTGATCCGGTTTATCTTTTTTATCCAAATGAAAAGGGAAGAAATTAATATTTGAATTGCTTCTACAATAAATACAAGATTTTATTGTCGTAATTTGTAAAAAAATTAAATATGTCTACGAAAAATATAAGGCTGGAGGTGATGCAGGCAATTGAACCCCAAGTTACCGGGTTTATGGATTCATTTTTAATTCCTATTGATGAGATATGGCAACCTTCTGATTTTCTTCCCGATTCACGAAGTGAAAGTTTTTTTGATGAGGTGGAGCAAATCAGAGAGGAATCTAAAGAATTGGGATATGATTTTTGGGTTACTATGGTTGCAGATACTATTACAGAAGAAGCACTGCCAACGTATGAATCATGGTTAATGGATGTCGAAGGAATTAATCAGCACACAGAAGAACCAAGTGGTTGGGCTAAATGGGTTAGAGCCTGGACAGCAGAAGAAAACAGACACGGCGATGTGCTTAATAAATATTTGTATCTCTCCGGAAGGGTAAACATGAGAGAAGTTGAGATCTCAACACAGTACTTACTTAATGATGGCTTTGATATTGGAACAGACAGAGACCCGTATAAGAATTTTGTATATACTTCATTTCAGGAATTGGCTACCAATGTTTCGCACAAAAGAGTAGGTCAGATGGCTAAGAAAAAGGGGAATGCTCTTCTGAGTAAAATGTGCAGCATAATTGCAGGTGATGAAATGCGTCATCATCTGGCATATAGGGAATTTGTAAAGACCATATTTGGCCAGGACCCCAATGGTATGATGCTAGCCTATGCAGATATGATGAAGAGGAAAATTGTAATGCCGGCCCATTTCTTGAGGGAATCTGGAGAAAGCATGGGACTTGCATTCGAAAATTTTTCCAACTGCGCTCAAAGATTGGGAGTGTATACTTCTCATGATTATATTGACATCTTTAATAAATTGAATCAGTATTGGGATCTCGAAGCAATAAGAAGCCTTTCAGACGAGGCACAAAAAGCCAGGGATTATCTTTTGGGTATGCCGGATCGTTTGCAACGTATTGCCGAAAGAATGAAACTGAGTGAGGATCAATTCCGATTTAAATGGGTAGAAGCCAATGGAATAGTATAAATAAAAAGACCGGATATAATCCGGTCTTTTTATTATAATTTGCCATGTTTATGTTCTACCTGCCATTTGTTTAATTCTTTCCACTTGCCTTCATAACACATTTTCGCCTGCATTGGCCAGGACGCGGGATCATGGACTTTATAACGATCACCCCCTGAGTCTAATACTTGCTGGCATTTTGAAACAGTAGTTTTGGATAAGGCTTTCCAGGTTTTTATATCATAATTGTGAAAAAGGCCTTCAATCTTAGGACCTATGCCTTCAACAATTTTCAGGTCATCCAGTTTTACGTTTTTACCCATTGCTGCTTTGGCGGCACTTTTGTTAAAAGGAATTTCCGAAGAAACCATTGCTAAACTCTCAGCGGCCACTTTTTTATTACATGCCGCTAGATCAGCTTCTAATTTTGCATTTTGATTCTTTAGTTCTATTAGCTCAGAATTGTCGAGGGGTGTATTGCCTCCTTTCCCTAATAAATATCCAAAAATAGCGCACAGAACACCTACAAGAATAGGGATGAGCCAACACCAGATGTTTATACTTTCCAAATTCATAAGTTGATATTATTTAGTTCTTATATAAAAATTCTTGCTTGCTTTTTTCAATTGTTTCTGGATTCATTGTGTTATTTACAACAGAAGAATCTTCATTGTGAAGAGTGGCAAAGTCGTCATCTAATCCACATTGACTGCAATACATTACAAAAAAATAAATACCTGCCAAAATGGTAATTATAATCCCAAGCAAGTTGGTTGTCTTTTTTGTCATGGTAATTGGTAATTTGTCGTTCTGAATACAATGTATTAAAAAAATCTTAAATTTTGTTAAAACAGATGGGCTAAATACCCTACACTATCTGGTTAATCTTCTAATAATGACTAAGATGTTTCCTCCTAAAACAAATACAGGACATAGCAAAATAGCTACCAATTACACACTTTTCACAACCAATCATAATTTCCTCGCTTAGAAATAAACAACCATTTAGGATATTTGTTGAAATTAAGCTGCAACGCAATTTCTACCGGCGAGGCACCGGTATTGAAACATTGCTCTATTGCTGCTTACTAATAGTTTGAATTAGTTTAGTTAATTAAGAATCCCGTTGTTATTTATTCTATTAATAGCAGCGGTTTTTTTAGTGTTCAGATTATTCAATTCAATCTTCCAAATTTTTATTTTTTACAACTGACAATATTGTAAAGATTTTCTCCAGGAGAGAAGTTGTATTTTAAGAATGAATTTGCCTAAGGAGTTCGAATGAAATAATTAAATTTTGCTTTTTTTATTAAACACTTACAGGAACTCCAATCCGATTCATTTTTCATTTAATGAAGCAGCTAAAATCAATGTAAGGATTATTATCTCTAAAGATCAAATTTTATACCCTGTGCTAAAGGTAATTCTGTAGTAAAGTTAATAGTGTTGGTTTGTCTCCGCATATATATTTTCCAGGCGTCGGAACCACTTTCACGACCACCTCCGGTCTCCTTTTCACCTCCAAAAGCGCCCCCAATTTCAGCACCCGAAGTACCAATATTTACATTGGCTATACCGCAATCGCTGCCAGCTGCAGAAAGAAAATTTTCGGCTTCTCGTAAATTATTGGTCATAATGGCGGAGGAAAGTCCCTGAACAACATTATTCTGAATTTTTATCGCATTTTCTACATCACCTGAATATTTTAACAAATAAAGGATGGGTGCAAATGTTTCATGCTGTACTATTTCATAGTTATTGTTGGCTTCGGCTATGGCCGGATATACATAACAACCACTTTCATAACCTTCGCCTTCCAAAACACCGCCTTCCACAATAAGATTTCCACCTTCTTCTACCACTTTCTCCAGAGCTTCTTTGTACATGGCTACGGCATCTTTATCTATTAACGGCCCCACATGATTATTCTCATCCAGCGGGTTTCCAATTCGCAGTTGCTCATAAGCAGTAACAATAGAATCTTTTAACTTATCGTAAATAGATTCGTGGATGATAAGTCTTCTTGTAGAAGTACATCGCTGACCAGCGGTACCAACCGCACCGAATACAGCTCCAATAACCGTCATTTTTAAATCTGCATCAGGGGTAACGATGATGGCATTATTGCCGCCCAATTCAAGGAGCGATTTGCCAAGTCTTGCGGCAACGGCTTGTGCAACAATTTTTCCCATGCGAATAGAACCTGTAGCGGAAATCAAAGGGATTCTTTTGTCAGTTGTCATCATTTCTCCAACTTTGTAATCGCCGTTTATTAAACAGGAGATTCCTTCTGGGAGTCCATTAGCTTTGAACACTTCAGCAGCTATATTTTGACAAGCTATGCCACAAAGTGGTGTTTTTTCTGATGGTTTCCAGACACAAACATCCCCACAAATCCATGCAAGTGCTGTATTCCAGGCCCACACTGCCACTGGGAAATTAAAAGCAGAGATAATACCTACAATACCTAAGGGATGGTATTGCTCATACATGCGATGCCCGGGTCTTTCCGAATGCATGGTAAGTCCGTGTAATTGCCGCGAAAGGCCAACTGCGAAATCACATATATCTATCATTTCCTGAACTTCGCCAAGACCTTCCTGATACGATTTTCCCATTTCATAAGAGACTAACTTACCTAAAGGTTCTTTTAGTTCACGCAGTTTATCTCCAAACTGACGAATAATTTCGCCCCTTTGAGGAGCAGGTTTTTTTCGCCAGATTTGAAAGGCCTCAGTGGCCGTTTCCATAACTTTTTCATAATCATCTAAGGAGGTGGATTTAACTTTAGCAATTAAAGCCCCATCTACCGGGGAATAGGAGTCAATAATTTCCCCTGATGAAAAATAATCAGATCCTGTTGAGGTACCATTATTGATTTCCTTGATCCCTAATTTTTCTAATGCTTGGTCTATTCCAAAATCCGTGGCAACTAATGTCATTTTATAACTTTTAAAACATAATTTGTTAGATTATGACAAAGCTACAAATAATAGTGATGATGTTACCCGAAAGTTATGGAATCTTAGACCCGGTTAATAAAGATTAGGAGCAGCGCAATTAACGCAGGTAGAGCCTGCACAAAGAAGATTTTTTTGTCGGCAGTAAAAGCTCCATAAATACCTGCAATTGCAACACAGCTTAGGAAAAAAACAGAAATATTTGTACTCCAAAAAGTATCCTGAATAATAAATGTCCAAATTAGGCCGGCAGCCAAAAATCCGTTGTAGAGACCCTGGTTTGCAGCAAGAGATTTTGTCGGTTCGAACATGTCTTTAGGAAATTTTTTAAAGATTTTTTTACCCCTGGTAGTCCAGGCAAACATCTCGAACCAAAGAAAATACAGATGTAGTCCTGCCACAAGCGCAATTAAAATGGTAATTGTAAGTTTCATTTATTATCTTTCTTCCTTTGCCGTAAACCTATCATCAACCGGCATAACGGTTCCACAATTATCGCAAGTCCTTAACTCTTCAGAACCATAGAAATGTGTAAAATGTGATAAAAAGTCTTTTTCAATGTCATGTAAAGTAAAGTATATTTCGTAAAGTTTGTGGTTGCAATTATCGCAAAACCAAAGAAGGCCGTCCTTCATTTGCAAATGATCGCGCTTAAGCTCTATTACCAAACCAATGGAGCCCTCGTACCTAACAGGAGAGTGCGGGACTTTTGCAGGATGTAAGTACATATCACCAGGCCCCAGTTTCATTGTTTTTTTTTGTCTGTCTTCCTGTATATGGACTTCGATATTGCCTTCCAACTGAAAAAAAAGTTCCTCAGTTTCATTGTAGTGATAATCTTTTCGCGCATTGGGCCCGGCAACGATCATTACTATATAGTCTCCTGCATCTTTGTATAAATTCTTATTTCCAACAGGGGGTTTTAATAAGTCTCTGTTTTCTTCAATCCACTTGTTAAGATTAAAAGGAGGTTTAATGGACATTGTTTTCAAATTATTAATGAGTTTTTTTGATGGTATTAAAAGTAATACTACCTATCAAATGTAATAAAAGAAATTTTTCCGGATTAGATTAACGGTAGAACAACTGGGTAAAATAGAGTTTTCCGCTGGCGTCTTTTTTTACGCTTACGGCCGTATGTGTAAATTCACCTTCAATAGTTTTGCGATGATTAGGGCTCTGGAGCCAATTTTCCAAGGCTGCAGCGGCATCTGGGTAATCTTTAGCAACATTTTCAGCCACGTATTCTGCATTGACTTCGCTAGAAATTTTGGAGGCTCTTGAGCTAAAGTTATCGTGACTTAAACTGCCTTTAGCGATCATATAATCGGTATGCGTATTGGCATACTCATAAGCTACTTGGCTAAAGAGTAATGATGAATAACCAAGATTAATTCTATGGTCATTAACAATATCCAAAAGGGCCTGTTCAACCAAAACGGCATTTTCAGAACTCGGAATATTCGTATTTTCTATGGACTCTGTGCTACAAGATCCAGCCAACAATACAAATAAAACCGAGAATGCTATAGGCAATCTCATTTTCATATAGTGTTCTATCTGTAAGTAGGGTAAAGGAAGAGTGGGGTGTTCTCTAAGATCCTTATTAAAAGGATCATCCTTGTAATATTAAAGAAATTATGAAAAGAGCGCATGAAAAACCCTTTTTTTTCGATGAACTGCACTTTTTACCAATTATCCGTCCTGAAATACCTCTATTATGTTACCAAAAACCAGGGCCCCAATATCTCTTACAGGTTTATAAAGAACAGATTCTTTAACGGTATTATTTTCAATTAGATTAAATGATGAACTTGCACTTTCAATAAAATACAACAGAGTACCAAGAATAACCGCTGTCTTTAATATCCCAAATAAACCACCGGCAATTTTATTTAGTAATCCGAGCATAGCAAAATCTGCAATTTTGGTAAGTATCTTACCAGCCATATTTACCAGAATCACTATGGCCAGAAAAGTAATTATGAACGCCGCTATTTTTATGTAATTTTCATTCCAATCCATGTTTTGAGAAAGGTAGCTACCGGTTAAGTAAGAAAATTTAATTGCGCCATAAAGCCCGATAATGATGGCGGCAAGTGAGGCGATTTCAACAAAGAGTCCATTTTTTAGTCCTTTATAAAGGCCATATACCAGAAATAACCCCAAAATAATATCAAGAATATTCACAGAAAATTGTTTGCACAAATATAGAATTTTGATTTGTACCTTTGATTTTTACCTCAATAAGGGTTTAGGGTTTATTATAATTTTTAATCTTTTTCGATCAAAAAAGTGAGTAGAGACAGTCAATTAAAGGATAGGTGGGAAGAGCTCATTGTGAAATTGTCTGCTAAGTTTTCCGATGGAGATCCAATGGACATAGATGGGATCATTTACCTTATTGGCATCCAGGAACTAGGCCAATATCACAGAACCTATAAAAAAGAAGAGAAAGTTAATCTGATGCATATAGCCATTTGCAAATTATTGGAGCCTTACGGATATTACGAGTTTGAGTTTTTTGACGAAGAAGGTTGGCCCCATTATATTGTAAAGGAAACACTTCCTCCTTTAAAAGCAGGAGAACAATCTGTCTTAATGAAAGAAGCTATTGTAAATTATTTCGTAGAACGCGCTTTCATTTTATAAACAATCATGACAAAACCGTACTATGCCGTAATATTTACCAGCACGCGAACTTCCGGGGATAAAGGTTATCTCCAAATGGCAAAGCAAATGGAAGAATTGGCTAAAAATCAACCGGGCTATCTTGGATTTGAGAGTGCTAAAGACAAAATTGGAATATCAATAAGTTATTGGAAAAACCTGGAATCTATTTCAAAATGGAAATCCAACCTCAAACATTTGGCTGCACAGGAAATGGGAAAAAAAGAATGGTATAAATGGTACAAAATAAGAGTCTGTCTTGTAGAAAGAGAATATGAATTTACTGCCTCATCATAAAACGCGCTATAATTATTTTATTACCCGATACTTAAGGAGAAGTTATACTCAATGATAACAATTGAATAAAACTGGAGCAACTGTATAGGAGATATAAACCGTTACATTTGTAATTAGGTTAAGGAATTATTGAAAAGCAAATAGCATGAGCGAGAATATACGATTTTCAAACCTTGACAGGAATAAAATCATTCAAAACCTGGCCAGAACCAAATTTGACCTTGTAATAATTGGAGGAGGAATAACCGGAGGAGGTATTGCCCTGGACGCAGCTTCCAGAGGACTAAAAGTGGCATTACTGGAAAAAGGGGATTTTGCCTCAGGTTCCAGCAGTAAATCTACAAAGTTAATTCATGGCGGTCTCAGGTATCTTAAGCAATTTGATTTTTGGTTAGTAAAAGAAGTAGGATCTGAAAGGGCTATTGTTCATAAACTCGCACCACACCTGGTGCTTCCTGAAAAAATGCTACTTCCTTTGATTGATGGCGGGTCATACGGAAAATGGCTTACTTCTATTGGGTTGAAGGTATATGATATTTTAGCGCAGGTTGCTGGGGATGACAAACGTATAATGCTTGAAAAGAAAGAAGCATTGGAATTGGAGCCCCTATTGCCAAAAAAGAAATTAAAAGGGGCAGGGTATTATGCAGAATATCGTACAGATGATTCCAGGCTCACCATTGAAAACATTAAGACGAGTCTTACTTTTGGGGCTGTTGCATTGAATTATGCAGAGGTCACATCTTTTGATTACGAAGAGGATATTATTTCCGGGCTTCATTTTAGGGATGGTCTGACAGGTAATGAATTTACGCTTAAATCAAAATACGTTATTAGTGCGGCCGGACCATGGGTAGATGAATTAAGAAGTATTAATAACTCAAAAAAGGGCAAAAGACTTCATCTTACGAAAGGGGTTCATTTAGTATTTCCACATGAAAAATTACCTGTAAAGCAATCCGTGTATTTTGATGTTCCTGATGGGCGAATGATTTTTGCTATCCCCAGAGGTAAAATTACCTATGTAGGAACAACGGATACTAACTATGATAAGGATAAAGATAATATACAACTCGATTTAGCAGACGTATTGTATTTAATTTCAGCAGTCAATAATATGTTTCCTAAAATTAATTTGGAAATGGATGATATTATTTCTTCATGGGCGGGTTTACGACCTTTAATCCATGAAGAGGGAAAATCTACTTCCGAATTATCTCGTAAGGATGAAATATTTGTTTCAGACAGTGGCCTTATCAGCATAGCAGGAGGTAAATTAACCGGGTATCGAAAGATGGCTGAAAGAGTCGTCAACCGGTTATCAAAAAAAATGGATGAGGAAGAAGGAATTGAACTTGATGAATGCACAACGGATGATATTCCTTTATGTGGAAATGATTTCAAAAAATTTAAACACGTTAAAAAATATATATCAGAAATATTTGAACGAATCCAAAAAGATGGTTTTACAGAATATGATGCCTGGTATCTTGTAACAACCTATGGGAAGCAGACTGACACTATTTTAGAGGATTATTCCATTCAAAAAGATAAGGATCCTTACATAAGAATGGCCAAAGCCGAACTGCATTATGGAATTAATTATGAAATGATAGCTACCCCTATGGACTTTTTTATTCGAAGAACAGGACGTTTATATTTCGATATTGAAAGCATACCTTTTCTATTGGATCCAATTCTGGATGAATTTAAATCAATTTTTAAATTGGATGATTCAAAAATCCTGTCATGGAAAGAGGAAATGCTGCAAGAAATACAGGAGCATTCTGTTTTTACTATAGACCGCGTTTAATTTATTTTCTATTCCTCTTCTACTTTTGTCTCTCCGGGTACAGGTATTGGATCCTCCAGTACTTTGGTCACTCCGGGTACAGGTATTGGATAAAATCCATTAGTATCAGGGGTTACAGGAGGTATTGCATCCCAACTATATTCATCTGGCATTAGACTCCTCCCTCTGTTTAAAGCATCTTCAAAGGTGATTAACTGCCCTGAATATGTAGCCATCCTTCCAAGAATAGCTGTCATTGTTGTCTTTGCCGCGTGCTCCGCATCGCTTATTACCCCTCCGTTTTTAATAGAAGCAAAAAGAACATCATGTTCTGTCTGATAGGGATTAGGATCATTAGCCCCCTGATGTTCATAGATTGTGCTGCCGTCATAACCGGTAATTATTCCTTTATTCTGAGAATCCAAATAGATTTTACCTTGGGTACCCATTAAACTTTCCGATACATTGTCTAAACAACCTTTTTGGTGTCTGCACTGACTGGAAATTACAGCACCGGAGGGATATGTGAATTCAACAAAATGGTGGTCAAATATTTCGCCGTACTCTTTTCCTTTTCTTACTTCTCTGCCTCCCATACCCTGCGCATGCACAGGGAACTCACCAATAAACCAATTAGCTACATCTATATTGTGAATATGTTGTTCTACAATATGATCCCCGCACAACCAGTTAAAATAGTACCAATTCCGCATTTGATATTCCATTTCTGTTTGATTTTCCTGGCGCTCTTTTACCCATACCCCAGCACTATTCCAATAAACCTGTCCGGAAATAATCTGGCCTATTTTACCAGCTCTTATCTCCTCAAGGCATGCCAAATAATTCTTTTGATAATGCCGTTGCAGTCCAACAACAACATTCAATTTTTTCGTTTTGGCAATTTTGGCGGTTTCCAGCACGCTTCGTATTCCCTGAGCATCCGTAGCTACAGGCTTTTCCATAAAAACATGCTTGTTTTTGCTAATTGCATACTCAAAGTGGAGAGGCCTGAAACCGGGTGTAGTGGTTAATATTACTACATCTGCTTTATCAATAGCTGCTTTATAGGCATCAAAGCCCAGGTGCTTATCTTCTTCTTTAATTTCAATTTTGTCAGTATCAATAAATTTCTTGGATAAGATTTCATAACAGCTATCCAGACGATCCTGAAATGCGTCGGCCATTGCAACTAATTTTACATTTTCTTTAGTGCTAAGTGCCTGTACTGCAGCACCGGTGCCCCTGCCACCACATCCTACCAGCGCAATTTTTATGGAATCTTCACCAAGAACATGTGCTGAAGCCGCTACGTCCAATGGAACAGTTAAGATTCCTCCTGCTGCGATAGCAGTATTTTTACAAAAATTTCTTCGGGTAAGAGCGTTCTTTTTATTTTTCATTTTTAAGGATTTTAATAGTCATCTATTGCAGTAAGCCAATAGGCTTCGATTTCTTCTTTTGGTGGAATTTTTTTAGGGCGGATAATTCTAAAACCAACATTCGGCGCATTAGTAAACCACCAGCGGCTTTTAGGAATCTGGGGGTCAATTCTTTTCCATTCTGCTGAGGATCCTTGCCGGGCAGATGATCTTAGTGCTGTTGCATGATCTATCCAGGATCCTCCGCGAACTGTTCTCGGATATAGTTTCGTTGGTTTAATAAAAGGATTTTTGGTAGTTTTTCCCAATCTACTGGCATAAGTATCCGAAACATATTGATCCATGGTCCATTCCGCAACATTTCCATGCATATCGTATAGGCCAAACTTATTAGGCTGCTTCGTGCCTACCTTCTGATATTTACCTTCACTATTATCCTTGTACCATGCATATAAATTGAGTTCAGCCAGATCATCACCAAAATAATAGGTGGTTGTACTGCCTGCCCTTGCTGCATATTCCCATTCCGCTTCTGTGGGCAGCCTATAGAATTTTCCTGTTTTTGCGCTAAGCCATTTACAAAATGTTAATGCTGCATATTGTGTTGTGTTTACAACAGGATATCCCTTTTTGCCCATGCCCTGGCTCATATCAACATATGGTGTTGATGCTGAAGATACCGCATCAATTTCTATAGCCACTTCAGGGTCTGAATGTTTTAATCCGATAGTATCAATTTGGCGTTCTAAAAAAAGTTCATACTGCTCCCAGGTTATTTCAAACGTACTCATCCAGAAATCATCTACAAAAACCTTGTGTTGAGGTTTTTCATCATCTTCATGGCTGTTGCTTCCCATCAAGTAGTCACCTCCTTTTACAGGGGTCATTTTAATTATAATATCGCTTCCGGAAATTTCTTGTGAATAAGCAACAAAGGGATCTGTTCTTTTTGTTGGACCAAAGGACCTGGAATTTCCATCAGTCATGAACGCCATGGATGAAAATAAGGCTATAACCATTACAATAAGAAGGAAATATTTTAGATTCATTTCAAAATAATCGAGAATAACAACATATCAAGGCATTCCTAAAATATTCAATTAGAAGCTAATAAAAAAATTTCATGTTCAATCTAATTTTTCCGTGAGAGCTCTGAAAGTTTTTTTTGCATTCTTATGGTCATAAAGAATATCATATACCGCATCAATAATTGGAGTCCTGACTTTCTTTTTAAAAGTTGATTTTAATTTATAGGCAGTTTCCGTTGCGTAGTAACCTTCCGCTACCATTTTCATTTCCATCATGGCACTTTTTACTCTATATCCTTTACCTATCATATTACCGAACATCCTATTCCGACTAAAAGTTGAATAACCGGTTACCAGAAGGTCTCCCAGATAGGCAGAGTTATTGATATTGCGTTTCATCTTGTGAACTCTCGAAATATATCGCTTCATTTCTCGGATAGCATTACTCATTAAAACAGATTGGAAATTATCGCCATAACCTAATCCATGAGCGATACCTGCGGCTAAGGCGTAAATATTTTTCAGCATGGCTGCGTATTCAGTGCCTATGATATCATCTGAAATTTTAGTCTTAATATAATGGCTGTTTAAATGACCTGAAAGTTCAATAGCCTTGTCAGTATCGGCACAGGCAATTGTTAAATACGACAAACGTTCCAAGGCCACTTCTTCAGCATGACATGGACCGGTTATAACACCAATATTTTCATAGGGAATACCATATTTTTGATAAAAATGTTCTCCTACTATTAATCCTGTTTCAGGCACAATTCCCTTAATAGCAGAGAAAATTATCTTATCACTCAAAGGGATTGTGAGTTTTTTGAGTTCACTTTCTAAAAAGGCAGATGGAATTGCGAATATCAGTAGATTAGCCATGGAAACTGCTTCGCTTATATTATTTGTGAGGACTAGCTGTTCTAGCTTAAATTCTACGGAGGTAAGGTAGTTAGGATTGTGTTTATTGGCCTTAATATATTTTATTGCGTCTTCATTACGCATATACCAGATTACCTTATCCCTGTTTTCGGTGAGCATTTTTACAATAGCCGTAGCCCAACTTCCACCGCCCAAAACAGCAATTTTAAGATCTTTTTCCATCAAACTAATTTAGTCTATCAAATGTACTTAAAAATAATAACCACTTAATTTATTGACAGTCATTGTATTATAATATTTTATCAGACAAATAGTATTGTCTGGGTCGTGGGAATAATGTTGAAATTGCCAAGTTAAAAAACGATGAAATACTCAAAACTTTAACATTGGTTTACCTGTATCCAGGCAATGAAAACTTTAAATATTGCGTTATTTAAGTTAGTAGGGAAAGGTTTGTAAAAAAATATTTTTGGTTGGTTATTTAGTTAGAAACCGCTCCGGATTTCAATTCGGAGTGGTTTTTTTGTACACAATATCTTAATTACCCTTTGCTGCATTTGCTTTGTTGTCGTAATATTCTTTCAGAACATAGAACGCTTTCTTTTTATTTCCTTTTTCATCAAAAAGACCCTTTCTGTTATATCCGTCCTGAATTTTTGCCAGAGGTCTTCTGGGTGATCTGAAGTCTTTTAGAACCCATGGCGAAAATCCTTGTAATTTTTCAATTTTGTCTAGCATATTTAATGATTCTTCGTAAAGATATTCCTGATATTCTTCGGACCACCTTGTTTCTTTGTCAGCATGATAACCAAATTTAGCTCCTGCTCCAAATTCTGAAATAAATACAGGTTTGTTCTGATCAATTTTCCAGGTAATGGTACGAGCTTTGTCAGGCAATCCAACATACCAGCCTATATATTGGTTAAAGCTCAGGATATCGACCTCCTCTGCAAAAGGATCATCTATGGTTAGCACATTACTGTTACCATCAACGGTATTTTGTTCTAATGCTGCGCTTATTAAACGGGTAGGGTCCAGACTTCTGGTATGTTCTTTCAATTTTTTAAGAAATTTAAGACGGGGCTCACTTACCGGGGTTTCATTAGCCATGGACCAAATGATGACTGATGCCCTGTTCTTATCTCTTTGTATGACCTCTGTAAGTTGATTTTGAGCGTTTTCGTAGGTGCTGGGATTCTCCCATTTAATAGTCCAATAAACCGGGTTTTCCTCCCACAGCAATATTCCCATACTATCAGCGGCTCTGACCATAGACTCATTATGGGGATAATGCGCCAGGCGTGCAAAATTTCCGTTCATTTCCTTTACCCATTCTAAAAGTTTTTCAGAATCTTTCATGGTTTTTGCTCGTCCTTGATTAATAGGACTCTCTTCATGGATACATATTCCTCTTAAAAAAATTGGTTTATTATTTAATAAAATTGATGTTCCTTCGGTTTTTATGGTTCTAAAACCAATCTTATCTTTGATCTGGTCTCTACCTGCATTGAGAGAAACATCATATAATTTTGGATTTTCCGGACTCCATTTTTTCAATTTTGCCTTTTTAATATGTATTTGAGCCCTGCCGGTTATGTCGGTGTTTACTTTTCTGGAAATTTTCGCTTCTGATATTTTAAGTGTTACTTCTCTATTTGCTTTATCAGGGCCATTGAGCTGAATATATCCTAAAATTTCATCGGAATTTTTAGGATTTAATTGAATCATATAGTCATCTATATAAGTCTCTTTTGTTTCTATTAATTTCACATCTCTGGTAAGACCACCGTAATTCCACCAATCTGTATTCAACGTGGGGACAGCTTCCGGGGTTCTCTTATTATCAATTTTGACTACCAGAAAATTTCCTTTATCCATTAGCAAATCCGTTACTTCAAAATTAAATGGTGTAAATCCGCCTATATGTCGGCCCAGTTTTCTTCCATTCAGGTATACATCAGCTTGATAATTTGCAGCTCCGAAGTAAACAAAAACTCTGTTGGCAGCTTCTTCTTTAGAATAATCGAAAGACCTTTTGTACCAAATAGAACCTTCATAATATAAAAGTTTATCCTTTTGGGAATTCCAGTCTCCTGGGACCATTAATGTTTCGGAATTATCAAAATCATATTCTATTAAATCCGTTTTGTCCACAGGGGATGTATTTGTAAAATATGCATTTTTTGAGGGCGGATCCGTCAGATCAAAAGCTTCATAGCGATAATTATAATAGCCATTTTCATATGGATCTATAATTATGTTCCACTCTCCATTAAGTGATAAAGATGCTCTGCTATATGCATTATTTAATACCTCATCTTGCGCAATTGTTGATGAGCAAATAATGAAAAATATTAATGTAACTATGAATTTCATTTGAATTATGAGTTTAGAAAGTATTTTTATTTAAATATCTTTTTTTAAAATCAGATGGATTTTCAAAGGCAATTTTTTTAAAAGTACGATTAAAATAAGAAAGGCTTTCATAACCGCATTCGTAGCAAGCCTCGCTGATATTACTGCCTTTCATAAGTAAACGCTTGGCCTGGCTAATGCGATATTGGTTTAAGAATGAGGTAAAAGAGCGTCCTGTAGCATCTTTAAAATACCTGCAAAAAGCTTCTTTGCTTAAATTGCTAATTGAAGCTACTTCTTTAAGTTCTATTTTTCGCTGGTAATTTTCATCAATGAATGCATAGATATTCTTCAACCGGTCTTTTTGTTTTTGACTGTATTTATTTATAACCGGATAGTCATGTAATAAGACATACTCCTGAGATGCTGCTAAAATTGAAAAAATATGCAGTACTTCCAGAAACTGTGTAAAAGGACTTAAAGTATGAAGTTTTTTTAGCCTTGAGCCCACAGCAACCTTGGTATTTCCGGTAAAGGCTATTCCATGTTGAGATTTTTCAAAAAGTTCAAACACATCAGATAGCTCCGGAATTTCGGTAAATATATTATTCTTAAATGCCGAACTAACATGCAAAACCTCTTTTTTGTAATCTGTCTGTATGCCATAATCGAAATTCAAATGGGGGATATTAGACCCTATCAGTACCAAATCACTATGTTCATATTGAGAGATATGATCTCCCACATGCCTTGTACCGTTGGCACCTTCAATATAGACCAATTCATATTCCGGGTGAAAATGCCAGTAGAATAAGTCGTTTAATCTTGGATTGTGCAATAATCTGAATGAGCTCTTGGCATCCGGATTTATTTGTTCTAATTGAATTTTCAAATCAAATATTTAACAAAATTGTTGTTATAGACTATAATTGGGATAATAAATATCAATATAGTACAATTATTGATCAAAATCAAGGTGGAGATCGCCATAAGATCTCTTTAGATTTGACTATCTTTTAATTTCAATACAGAATCATTATGGAAAAAGCAGCATCCAAACTGGAAATGGCCAATAAGGCCCACAAGGATATTCCGGGAAACCCATCAACGGCTACAAGTAGCAAAATTCAACTTAATGACAGGTCTAATAATGTTCCTTTAAGAGTTCTTAGCGAAAAGGACTGGGAATTCTGGAAGCATAATGGTTATATAGTGATAAAAAATGCAATTTCCAGAGAACAGGCCAGGATAACTGCAGATTTTCTATGGGAATTCGACGAAAAAGATCCGAGCGACCCTGAAACCTGGTATGCGCCACCGCGGGCTGAAATGCAAATGAAAGAGCTAACCGGCACGGGTATGGTTGAGGTTTATAACAACCAGCATCTTTGGAATAACCGGCAAACACAACGTGTATATGATGCTTTTGTGGATGTTTGGGGGACGGATAAACTTTGGGTCACTATTGACCGGGCCAATCTAAATTTTCCACAAAGACCCGGATTTGAAAAGAAAGGCTTTATACATTGGGATTATGATCCCGAAACACGCCCGCAAAACGTCCAAGGTGTGCTGGCACTAGTTGATCAGACGGACGAGAACATGGGAGGCTTTCAATGCATTCCATGGTTGTATAGAAATTATGATAGCTGGAAACTAACCCAACCTGAAGACAGGGATCACTTTCAACCAGACACAACTGGTTTGGAAGAAAAGATTGTGAAAGTAAAAATGGAGGCAGGAGATCTGCTTATATTTAACAGCACTCAGCCTCATGGTATCAGACCCAACAGATCTAAGGATAAAGTAAGAATAGCTCAGTATATTTCAATGATGCCGGCAGAAGAGGAAAATGAAGAATTAAGACAATGGCGCATTAATTCCTGGAAGAACAGAGTAGCTCCGGAGGGTTATGCCTTTCCGGGTGATCCAAGAAATTGGGAGCAAGTTAAATACGATACTGCTAAATTATCTGAACTTGGGAAGAAATTATTAGGCCTGGATCGGTGGTAATTATGAATTCCATAATTCTTTTCAATTAAGTCTTTAAACTGTTAATAAGTACTATTTTTGCCTCCTTAAAATATAAAGGCTTTGAAGAAGTACTTAAATCTATTTGATTTTTCTCAAAAAGTAAATTATAAAACTGAAGTCCTATCCGGATTAACTGTGGCATTGGCCTTAGTCCCCGAGGCAATAGCTTTTGCCCTCATTGCCGGGCTATCCCCATTAACCGGATTATATGCAGCTTTTGTAATGGGGCTGGTTACTTCTATACTCGGGGGAAGACCGGGAATGATTTCCGGAGCAACGGGGGCAGTTGCGGTTGTTATAGTTTCACTTGCCATGGATTATGGTGTGGAATACGTATTTGCTACAGTTGTGCTGGCAGGAATTTTACAAATTGCCGCCGGCGTTCTTCGATTAGGTAAATTAATGCGGCTCGTTCCCCATCCGGTAATATTTGGATTTGTAAATGGGTTGGCGATAATTATTTTTATTTCACAGTTAGACCAGTTCAAGTCGTCAGATGGCTCTTGGTTGTCCGGTAGTACTTTATTCATTTTTTTAGGATTAGTTTTTTTCACAATGCTCGTAATATGGGGATTGCCAAAATTAAGTAAGGCGGTTCCTGCCTCCCTGATTGCGATCCTGGCCGTTTTTGGACTGGTACTTGCATTCGATATAGACACTAAAACAATTGGTGATATTGCTTCTATTCAAGGCGGATTTCCTCCTTTTCATATTCCACAACTGCCTGTTAATTTGGAAACGCTCCAGATCATTTTCCCTTATGCGGTTATAGTTGCGGGCGTAGGCTTAATTGAGAGTTTGTTAACGCTTAATATTATAGATGAAATTACAGAAACCCGTGGACGCGGGAACAAAGAAGCGGTTGCCCAGGGAACAGCGAATATTCTTTCGGGACTTTTTTCCGGAATGGGCGGTTGTGCTATGATTGGCCAGAGTTTAATCAATACTTCCAATGGAGCAAGGGCAAGATTATCGGGAATTGTGGCTGCGGTGATGCTTCTAGTTTTTATCATGTTTGGTGCTGACCTGATTGAAAAAGTACCTATGGCTGCACTTACCGGCTTAATGATAATGGTTGCTTTAGGAACATTTGAGTGGGCTAGCTTGCGTACCTTTCGAAGAATGCCAAAATCTGATGTGCTTGTAATGATATTGGTAACCCTGGTGACGGTATTTCTCCATAACCTTGCCTTAGCAGTGTTGGTTGGGGTTATAATTTCTGCCCTTGTCTTCGCATGGGATAATGCTAAAAGGATACGCGCAAGGAAATATATCGATGAAAATGGAATAAAACATTATGAGATCTATGGGCCACTGTTTTTTGGATCTGTCACTTTATTTAATGAGAAGTTTGAAGTACTGGAAGATCCGGATGAAGTGATCATTGACTTTAGAGAAAGCAGGGTAGTAGATATGTCTGCCATAGAAGCATTGAACAAAATTACGGAACGCTATCACAAAGTAGGTAAGAAAGTTCATTTGAGGCATTTGAGTGAGGATTGCAGACGCCTATTGTCAAATGCCGATGCCATAATTGATGTCAATGTCCTCGAGGATCCTACCTACAAGCTAGTTGTGGATAAGGTCTGATAGTTACTGGATTGAAAATTTAACATTTACAGTACTTTCTATTTTTATCTTTTCAAATTCAATAGCTATGGGTTGCTCTTCATCGGCCTCTTTAAACATTTGTACCCTCGCCATTCGTCCATCCATCATGGGTTGTATGCCCGTATTTAGATCGGAGATATAAAGGGCATTTCCCAGTTTCTGATCTAAAGGGAGTACCATAGCCTCTGCCTGTTTTTTTGCTGCCCGAACAGCCTCTTGTCTCAGATCAATTTTAAGCTTTTCAATTTTTGAATACTCGGTTTTTGTTAGGTTCACATTTGAGATTCCAATTGATTCAAGACCCAGGATAACCTTTCCTGCCATTACCGCGTCATAGACCAATAATGAATATTCCTTATCTTTTTGTACGTCCACTTTTCTTAGGAAATACTTTTTAAAATTACTTGCCAGATCTGAAAGCGTAAGCTGTTTCTCGATATCAATACCCAGTGATTTCAGTTTGTCGGCCATTTTGTTCTCTAATTTTTCAACCGAAGTTTTTCCCTTGGTGTCTGCTTCTGTAATTCGTATTGATAGATAAATACGGTCTGGTATAACTAAGGTATCAACTCGTGCGGTGGTCTCTAAATACGGTTGATCAATAAAGTTTTTATTTTGTCCGTAATTCTTGAAGCCTGTTATCAATAGAATTATTACTAATGATCTTAATAGAATTTTTTTCATATCGTTAATTTGCTTGTACGAAACTAAGAATTTCTTTATTTGTTAAAAAGGTAAAATGAGTAAAGTGGTTTGCTCTGTGAGGGACTAATACAAATATGGACGTATAACCATCTATGTTGATATAATTCTTCAAAAAAAAGTGCTGAACTCTTTATATAAAATCCAGAGAACAGCACTTAAATAAGTAAATCTAAACTTTATAAGGTACGCAAGTATTCGGCTACCGCCCGAGCCTCTTCCTCACTTAAATTCTGATTGAGCATTACAGCTTTATTGTATTCTTCATATAAAGCTATAGCAATTGGATCTTCTTTAAGCATGCCATCCGGGTTTAGGATCATATTCATGACCCATTCCGGGCTTCTGCGATCATAAACACCTGCTAAAGCAGGTCCTATCATACGTTGGTTTGCCATGTGGCAAGCGGTACAAATAGCGCTGTACTTTGCCTCACCCACCGCTGCCATTTCAGTATCAATTTCTTCGGCAAATTCAACAGAGGTAATTGGCCCTATACCTTTGTTATTTAGATCAACCGGGACAGTTTCAGACTTAGTTTCTACTTGCACTTCCTTTTTGGCGCGGTTCATTTCAAAACCACCTTCTTTTTTCTCTTCTTTTTTTTCTCCACAGCTGGTAGCCACGGCACAAATTGCAATTATGGCAAATATTTTTCGCATGTCATTTAAATTAAAAGCACTAAGATAAGAAATAGCATGGATCAAAAAAGATCCTTAATAAACTTTAAGCCAATTTTTTCCGAATAGGATATGTTTTGTGAATCAAAAAATCCCACATGTCCTCCATATTTAGGCATATCAAGAAAAAGCCTTGGGTTATTCTCTGCTTCTTTAACCGGGTAGCAATCGCGGCCTAAAAATGAGTCGTCCCGGGCATTAATAATCAATGCAGGAATCTTTATCCGGGGTAAAAACTGAAGGCTGCTACACTGTTTGTAGTAATCTAAAGCATCCTCAAATCCATGAGCTCTGCTTGTGTAAACATCATCAAAGTCTTTAAGGGTCTTTATAGTTTCTATTTCCTTAACGGATATTAATTCCGGGAATTTCTTTTGTTTTATGTAAAGCTTCTCAATCAGATGTTTTTTAAACCTCTTGGCATAAAGCGTATTTTTAAATTTAAGCAATTGTATGAGAGAATCGTGTAAACTGCAAGGCACGGAAACAGTTACAGCTCCTTTTATTTCATTTGCAACTTCACCTTCTCCCAGATACTTTAGTGTGAGATTACCCCCTAGGCTAAACCCTTTTATATAAATGCTGCTGTATTTCCTGGTAGAAAGGATGTGTTGTATTACCGCTTTGAGATCTTCTGTAGCTCCTGAATGATAAGACCTGAATAATCGATTGGTTTCTCCGCTACAGCCTCTGAAATTTACAGCACAACTATCAAGTCCGTTGGAATTAAAATGCCTGGCACTTCCTGTTATGTAAGGACGTTGCCCATGGCCTTCAAGACCATGCAGAAGAATAACAACGGCATTACTCGGGGTTTGAGAAAAGCTCCAGTCCAAATCTATAAAATCACCATCCCCCAGTTCCAGACGTTCCCTTTGCTGGCTAAAATTATTAACCTTTCTAATCAAGCCGGAGTAAATAGTAGAGATATGACCATTTTTAAATGGAAGGGGAGGATTGTATTGAGATTTAACCAGAGGCATTAGTAGAGAATATGGTCTTTGGCTTTAACCGCTTCTGGTAAATTGTCTTCATCCAGCATATCCCGTAAATCAATTTCAATAGTTCGGCATAAGGCGGTCATTGGCACATCAGATGATCTGCCTTCAAAAGGATCTTCGCTATTATCCCCAACTTTTTCCATGGTAATAAATACCCATGAAATCAGAACTGAAAAGGGAATCATTAAAAATACATACCAGGCTTGCATAGAATCAAATGATACTAAAGTCTCATCTTCAAAAACGTCGAGCAGACCATAAGGTAAAATCAAAATGAATATCCAGGTAAAAAGCCTTGAAAAATATCCATATTGTCGTGGAAAAGGCGTGTTTTTTATTCGTTCACTTTTACCCTGGAGATTATAGAGCTCTTCTAAAACAGAATGCATCTGATCTTCCTGGAAACCATCAATAACACCCTTTTCTTTTAATGCAACAATATCCATGGCCTGGTTTTTAACCAAATGGGTAGCCGGGTTTACCCTTTTTTTTAGATCAATAAATTCTCTTTTATTTACGTATTTAAAAGCTTCGTTACAGGATGGGTTTCGCTCTCCGTGTTTTTCATACATTTTTTCAACCGATCTGTCTTCTTTTAAGGACCAAGGTTTTGGTTGCCTCAGTTGCACTCTGAGTGCATTTATCCATCCAATATGCCTGTAGATTAATTGGGTATGCATTTTTTTATCGTATGTCTTATCCTCAGTACGAACAAAACTTAATACCTGAATACCCCAGGTTCTGCTGTAATTTACGATGCCACCCCAAATTTTTCTACCTTCCCAAAAACGATCATAGCTTTGAGAGTTTTTGAATCCAATATAAAAAGCAACAGCAATACCGATAACACTGATTGGTTGAAAGGGAATATCAATGAAATTCCAGCCAAAAAAATGATATATAGAAAATACCAAGCTTGCGTACAGGGTAAAAAAGATAACGTTTTTCCAGGAATATCTCAGGATAACTCCCCAGCCAATATTTCTTTTTACGTACATATATTAGATGATTGTTTAATTATTATTTTGGATAATTGTCCAATAATGCCATTTGTTCTTCAATTGCTGCCTTAAATTCAGATTTAAGACTCGCAACGAGTTCCGAGACAGAAAGGACATTATCTATTGTGGTGGATCCCTGACCGGCAGACCAAATGGTTTTCCATGCCTTGGCTTCCGTATCTAGTTCTTTCCCAAAGTCAATTTTAACGTCCTTTTTCAGGTCTTCTTCTGTTATTCCTGCAGCTGCAAGACTTGCTCCAAGAAAATTGGCATGTACTCCGGAGATGGCTGCAGTATAGGTAATATCACTTGCTCCGGCCTTAATGATCATCTGGCGATATTCCTCCGGCGCTTTACTTTCAACAGTGTTAATAAAGCGTGTACCCATATAAGCCAAATCTGCCCCCATTTGTAAGGCCGATGCAATATCTCTGCCGGTACTTATACAGCCTGAAAGGATGATGGTTTTATCGTAGAACTTTTTAATTTCTGCTACAAGCGACATAGGATTAATAGTTCCTGCATGACCTCCGGCACCGGCCGCAACCAATATTAGTCCATCAACCCCTGCTTCAGCCGCCTTTTCCGCATGCCTTTTTTTGATTATATCGTGAAAAACCAATCCACCATAACTGTGGACAGCATCAACTAGTTGCGAAACTGCTCCCAAAGAGGTGATAATGATAGGAACTTTATGTTTAATGCATAATTTCAGATCTGCTTCGAGCCTTGGATTCGTAGGATGAACAATCAGATTTACACCAAATGGAGCTGCCTTAGTCGCTGTTTTTTCTTCGAAAGCATCTAATTCAGATTTTATTTGAATAAGCCATTCTTCAAATCCTTCACTTGTACGTTGATTAAGGGCAGGAAAAGTTCCTATAATTCCATTTTTGCAACATTCAATAACCAATTTAGGACCAGAGATAAGGAACATGGGCGCTGCGATGGCAGGCAAAGAAAGTTCTTTAATAAATGAAGGTTTGTTAGTCATAGTCTTTTTTTGTGAGTTTAAAAATAGGAATAATTCTGTTTGTAAAAATATCAATTGGTATAGAACTTATAAGCCGGTCCCTGGAGGCTCAAAAAATTACTGAAAGTAATGATGTTGTAGTTAATACCTCTGGGAAAGCCAGCTAGTCTGTTATTGAACCCGGTTTTGGTTTTTTGCTAACAAGATAAACTCCTAACATCACTAAACACGCCGCTACTACTTTAACGGTTGTGAGGTTATCTCTGCCACTTATTACAGCAAAAAGAATACCGATTACAGGTTGTACATATACAAAGGCACTTACTGTAGATGCCTTTAATTGGGTTAATGCAAAAACATTAAACAAATAAGCACAAAAAGTAGTTCCTATGACCACAAATGCCATTTTCCATATAGCCTCAAATGGCAGCGAAAACCATGACACTTCTAAAAACTCGGGAAGTGCAACCGGTAAATTGTATATAATGCCTATCAGAAACATCCACTTTAAAAGAGTGAAAGGATGGTATTTTTCCAGTAGTTTTTTTACAAGAATAAGGTAAAGTCCAAAAAATAGTGAATTCAACAAAAAGAGAGAATTACCCAATGGGATATTTGATGCATCCTGTCTGATTTCATTACCGTATAGGACAAGAAAAAGAGCACCTGTAAGACCAATCAATATACCCGCGATTTTGAGCATCCTGATTTTTTCTTTAATTAAAAAAAAGGATAAAACGACCACTATGATGGGCGTGGTGGTAACCAGGACAGCACTATTTATGGGCGTTGATAAATCCAAACCTTTAAAAAATGCCAGCATATTAATTGCCATGCCAAAAAGCGAACACAGCAGTATCCGCCCCCAGTCTTTAGATTCAATCTTTTCTTTTGGGCCCATCAAGGAAATACTCCAAAACAATATGGCAGCTCCCAGCACTCTAAGCATAATAAAACCAAATGGTTTAATATAAATGGGCATCACCCCTTTGGCAATGGTATGGTTTAATCCATAAATTGTTGTAGCACCCAGGGCTGATAATATGGCTAGAGTTCGCTTATTCAAGAATGAATGATTTCTTTGGCAGAAGCAACCACCTTTTTACTATTTCCTATAAATATTTGATTGTTTACCAAAATAACAGGTCGTTTCAAGAATGTGTAATGTTCCAATATCAGCGCCTCATAATCCTTTTCTTCAAGTTGCTGATCTTTTAGATTGCGCTCACCATACAGGCGTGCCCTTTTACTGAATAAGGCTTCATAACTACCTGCTAAATTTCGCATTTCGTTTAACTGCTCACTAGTAATTGGGTCTGTTTTAATATCCTGAATTTCAAAATTATCAAGAGGCTTTAGCTCATTTAAAATACGCTTGCATGTATCACAACTACTTAAATAATAAATTTTCTTCATGCTATTTCTTTATGAAATTAAAATTATAATAACCGCCACTAATTATTATTAAATGAATATGTTATTTTTATTCAAGGCAAACGCATTATTATTAATCGGAAAATTAGTAAACATTGGAAAAAATATTTGACATTACGATTCAAAACAGGAAGATACTATACAAAATATTAAAGCAAACTCCTCCTAATCTTCTATTTGAAATTCCGGAAGGCTACCGCAATAACATATGGTGGAATATAGCCCATGTCGTTGCCACCCAACAAATACTTATTTACAAATTTAGTAATCTAACTCCGCGTATTGATGATTCTTTGATTCAAAAATTCAGAAAAGGAACTTTACCAGATTTACCTCCTACGGATGAAGAGATAGATCATATTGGTGGTTTTTTGTTTTCCACAGTGGAATGGACACAGCAGGATTACGAAAATGGAATTTTCAAGGAGTATAATGAATATACCACGAGCACAAAGGTTGTATTGAGCAATGTTGAAGACGCTTTGAAGTTTAATCTATTTCATGAAGGATTACATCTTGGCGTAATACTTTCATTGGATAAGATTCTACTAAAGGAAAAGGCGAGCTAGGTTTTGATTTTACCCGATAAAAATTTTTGAATATCCTTATAAGGAAGAGTCAGTTCAATAGGGCCATCGGCATATGAAGCCACTTCATATTGATTATACAAAAGTTTAAGCCCTTTGTCTGTAAATCCAATATTTTCAGGTAGATAAAAAAGGTCTCTGTCAAACATAAAGCCTGTACTGTTTATGGACTTATTTTCGGGGATATTCTGTTGTATTCTAAATTGCGTTTCTGCATATTTTTGAAACCCTTCCTTATCTTCAAACAACTCCCAGGGATCTATTTCTCTACCACTTTTTTTATTGAAATTTAAATAATTTGTAGATCCATAACCATGAGCGCCACCAGTAAACAAATAAGACTGCAATTCAATCGTTATGAGGTCATTATTTTCATAGGTTACCAATCCATTTATTGTGGCCTTCCATCCAATTGTTTCATCGGGATAGATTTTTTTTAATTCAAAATAACCCTTTGTAAATGATTCAATGGCCTGCTGAATAGTTTCAGCATTTAATTCATCATCAAAAGTCAATTTGGATATAACTTCTTCCTGTAAAGCGAGATTAAGTAACATTGCGGTTGTCCTGACAGCTAATTAATAATACAGGTAAAAAAAGGTAGGTTATAATATGCTTCATTGCATTGAATTTGGATCTATTGCAAAACTAAGGATTCATTGGTTTCTCCAAAAGATAACAATACATTTGTGAACATAAATTTAAAATATGAGCGACAAGAAATTAAGATTTAATAGTAAGGTAATACATGGGGGACAAAAGCCGGACAAGGCCTACGGTGCTGTAATGCCTCCGATTTATCAGACGTCTACCTATGCCCAAACTAGTCCTGGTGAGCATATGGGTTTTGAATACTCTCGTAGTGCTAACCCAACAAGGAGTGCATTGGAAGATGCCCTTGCCAGTATTGAAAATGGAAATCATGGATTGGCATTCGCGAGTGGATTGGCGGCTATGGACGCAGTTATTAAACTATTAGAGCCAGGTGATGAGGTAATTTCAACGAATGATCTGTACGGTGGTAGCTATCGCCTTTTCCGACAGATCTTTGAAAAATACGGGATTAAATTTCATTTCATAGGTATGCAGGAAGTAGCTAATATTGCTGCCTTAATTAATTCAAATACGAAATTAATTTGGGTTGAAACTCCAACTAATCCAATGATGAATGTAATTGACATTAAGGCGGTCGGTTTCAGAATTGGCCAAAAGTAATAAACTGCTTATGGCGGTGGATAATACTTTCGCAACTCCCTATTTGCAGCAACCTCTGGATTTAGGAGCTGATATAGTAATGCATTCTGCCACCAAATATCTTGGCGGACATAGCGACGTGGTCGTAGGCGCTTTAGTTGTGAAAGATGCAGTCTTGGCAGAGAAATTATATTTCATTCAAAACGCCAGTGGAGCTGTGTGTGGCCCAATGGATAGTTTTTTAGTTCTAAGAGGGATTAAAACGTTGCATGTAAGAATGCAGCGGCATTGTGAAAATGGAAAACTAATTGCAGAATATTTACTTGCGCATCCAAAAATTGAAAAGGTCTATTGGCCTGGTTTTAAAAATCATCCCAATCATGATGTTGCCACAAAACAAATGAAAGCATATGGTGGAATGATATCCTTTATACCCAAAGGAAGCAGTTTTAAGGATGCCGTTGCAATTGTAGAAAAACTAAAGGTCTTCACGCTTGCAGAATCATTGGGAGGAGTGGAGAGTTTAGCAGGCCACCCGGCAAGTATGACCCATGCCAGTATTCCAAAAAAAGAACGGGAAAAAAGTGGAGTCGTTGATTCTCTTATCAGACTAAGTGTGGGAATTGAAGATGGCCAGGATCTTATTTCTGATCTGGAACAGGCAATCGGATAAATTTTATCATATTTTTAAAAAAAGCCCCTTTAAATTACAGAAAAGGTATAATTTTGCGCTTGAATTTTTAATTCAACAAAAAACCTTAGCTAATTAATTTTAATATGAACGCAAACATTGAAGCATTTATGGATGAGGTTCGTACCCGAAACGGTCATGAACCAGAGTTCATTCAGGCAGTACAGGAAGTTGCCGATACAGTAATTCCTTACATAGTCCAGCATGATATTTATTACGGCAAAAACATCTTATTGAGGATGGTTGAACCAGAACGATTGATTTCCTTTAGAGTTTCTTGGGTTGATGATGATGGCGAGATACATGTAAACCGGGGATATCGTATTCAAATGAATTCGGCAATAGGGCCTTATAAAGGAGGCCTTCGTTTTCACCCATCTGTTAATGCCAGCATTCTTAAATTCCTTGCTTTTGAACAGGTATTTAAAAATAGTTTGACTACCCTTCCAATGGGAGGGGGAAAAGGAGGTTCAGATTTTGATCCTAAGGGAAAATCTGATGATGAAGTTATGAGGTTTTGTCATGCCTTTATGACGGAATTATGCAGGCATATTGGACCTAACACAGATGTTCCGGCAGGAGATATTGGCGTAGGGGCACGGGAGATTGGATTCCTTTTTGGGATGTATAAAAAGATAAGGAATGAGTTCACTGGTGTTCTTACTGGAAAAGGATTATCATGGGGTGGGTCTAAAATTCGCCCGGAGGCCACCGGCTATGGTACTGTATATTTTGCTCAAAGTATGTTAAAAACAAAAAATGAGGAAATTAAAGGAAAAACTGTTGTTGTTTCCGGATCTGGAAATGTTGCTCAATATGCGGCGGAAAAGATTATACAATTAGGGGGTAAAGTTTTGACACTATCTGATTCAGGCGGCTATATTTATGATAAGGATGGGATTGATAATGAAAAATTGAACTTCGTAATGGATCTCAAGAATGATAGGCGTGGTAGAATATCTGAATATGTGAAAAAGTATAAATCAGCTACTTATCATGAAGGAAAACGCCCCTGGGAAGTAAAATGTGATATTGCGCTGCCATGCGCTACTCAAAATGAACTGGATGGAAATAACGCTAAAGAATTAGTTGCCAATGGATGTATTTGTATTGCCGAAGGGGCTAATATGCCATCTACTCCTGAGGCAATTCACGCTTTTCACGATGCAAAAGTTTTATTTGCACCCGGCAAAGCTTCTAATGCCGGGGGTGTAGCTACTTCTGGTCTGGAGATGTCACAGAATTCTTTAAGGATAAGCTGGACAAGAGAAGAAGTAGACGAAAGGCTACGCGGAATTATGGAAGATATTCATGATTCCTGTATTGAATATGGGATAGAAGAAAACGGATATTGCAATTATGTAAAAGGAGCTAATATTGCTGGCTTTGTTAAGGTGGCAGATGCCATGCTTGCACAAGGAGTGATTTAATTAGTATTAAGATAATAGGCGGTTTTAGGAAATGAGCTTTCAATTTTGTGAAAGTTTTAGTCTCTAAAACCGCCTTTCTGATTTTTTTATTAATTCAACCTATCTTTGCTTTATTCTAAGCACAATAGATGCAAATTACCACTAAAGCTTTAATTCTATCTTCTATTAAGTATGGGGATACAAGTTTAATTGTAAAAGCGTTTACTTACTCAGATGGATTAAAATCCTATCTCCTTAAAGGAATCTTAACTTCTAAAAAAGGAAAATTAAAAACCGCCTACTTTCAACCCTTAACGCAACTGGAAATAGTTGTAAATCACAAAAATAAAGGGACTTTAGAACGATTAATAGATGCTAAAGTAAGTTACCCTTATCAAAGTGCTCATACAGACATCGCTAAAAATGCAATGGTCTTATTTTTGGCTGAAATACTTGTTAACAGCATATTTGAAGAGGAACAAAACGAAGACTTATTCCGTTTTCTGGAGGCATCGCTTCAATGGTTGGATACCCATGATAACATTAACAACTTTCATTTGTTTTTCCTATTGGGCTTATCTAAATATTTAGGGTTTTATCCGGACACAACAAATATGAATTACCCTTATTTTGATTTGGCTGAAGGTGCATTTATTGAGACCCCGGGGATGAATCCAATTCTTAAAGAAGAAGCCCTTGAACACTTTAAAGCATTTTTGGGCATAAATTTTGATGCTATCCATAAAGTTAGGATGGGCAAAAAAACCAGGCAAGAATTATTACAATCCCTTGTACTCTATTTTGAAGTACATTTGCACGGTTTTAAAAAACCCAGATCACTTGCTATTTTGAACGAAGTTTTTAGCTAAAATGCATAGGGGAATTTTTCTTATTATACTTCTATTTGCTAACCTCGTATCTGGTCAGGAGATAACTCTCCTTGATGCGGAAACAAAGGAGCCTGTAATTAATGCCGTTCTTTACAATAATGATAAATCAAAAACGGTCCTTTCCGATTTTGACGGAAAATGTGATATATCTGTTTTTGACAGGAACGAGCGTATTACACTAAGGCACCTTAGTTATCAAACTAAAAGATCTACTAAGCAACTACTATTAAAAAGAGGAGGTAAGGTTTATTTTAGTTTAAAGCGCGAACAACTGGATGAAGTGGTTATGTCTATTTCCAAGTGGGAACAACAAAAAAAGGATATACCGCAAAAAATAGTTTCCATAAACGCACAAGCAATAGCATTTACAAACCCACAAACTTCAGCAGATCTCTTGCAGAGCAGCGGGAAAATATTTGTGCAGAAGAGCCAGTTAGGAGGTGGAAGCCCTATGATCCGCGGTTTTGCAACAAACAGGCTGGTGTTATCAGTAGATGGTGTACGTATGAATAATGCTATTTTTAGAGGAGGTAATATTCAGAACATCATATCCATAGACCCTTTTACGGTTAAGAATACCGAAGTAGTTTTTGGACCAGGATCAGTTATATATGGAAGTGATGCTATTGGAGGGGTAATGAATTTCATTACCAATAAACCACAATTTTCAACTGTTGAAAGTTTGGAAATTTCAGGGAGTATGAACTATAGATATGCTTCTGGAAATGATGAAAATACAGGACATTTTGATATCAACATAGGGTCGCAAAAATGGGCTTTTTTAACAAGTGCGTCCTACAATAACTTTAGCGATCTAAAAATGGGAAGCCATGGTCCGGATTCCTATCTTAGAAATCAGTATGTGAAACGACTAAATGGCCAGGATGTATTAGTCCAAAATGAAAATCCACGTATCCAAATCCCAACAAGCTATGATCAAATTAATCTAATGCAAAAAATTTCCTTTAGACCAAATAACAATTGGAGTTATGATTTGGGATTATTTTTGTCCGGTACTTCAGATTATTCCAGGTACGATAGATTAATAAGACCAGACAGTACTGGAACTGGTTTGCGCTCTGCTGAATGGTTTTACGGGCCTCAAAAATGGTTTATGGGAAACATGCAGGTTTCTAATAAAGGCCGAGGCAGGTTTTATGATGGATTGCGAATTACGGGGGCTTTCCAGAATTTTAAGGAGAGTAGAAATGAAAGGCAATTTCAGGACCCTATTCGCAATACAACAAAAGAAAATATAGTACCTGGCAGACCCTTGCGGCATATTTAAACAGCGAATTCAAATCAAAGCCGAATTTCACATGGTTGGCGGGGATTAGGTATAGCCATGTCTGGATTAATGCAGATTTTGATACAACCTTCTATCCTTTTCCTTTTGATAATGCAGATTTGAATAATGGGGCTTTTACCGGAAACATTGGATTTAGCTGGTTTCCAAAAGCCGACTTGCAGTTCACACTAAACGGAGCAACCGGTTTTAGAGCTCCAAATATTGATGATATAGGCAAGGTATTTGACTCTGAACCAGGTTCGGTAGTGGTGCCGAATCCCGATCTAAAACCTGAATATGCCTATAACGCTGAATTTGGAGTACAAAAGAATTTTAAAGATAAGTTAGTGTTAAAAGGTGCGGCATATTACACCTATCTGATAGACGCTCTTGTCCGGAGGGATTATCTGTTTAACGGGGAAGAAGAAATTATTTATAATGGGGAATTAAGTAATGTACAGGCCATACAGAATGCTTCCAATGCATATGTTTATGGTTTGGAGGTTGGGTTGCAGGCATTTCTTTCTGAAAATTTCTCCATCATGTCTAATTTAACTTTCACTGAGGGAACCGAAGAGGATGAAAACGGCAATGACACTCCGGCCAGACATGCTCCCCCGACATTTGCTGATTTTCATCTTGTTTGGAGAAACCAAAGGTTGAAAGCAGATCTTTTTTTGAATTATAATGGTGAAATATCTTTTGAAAACCTTGCGATTTCTGAAATAAATAAAAGTTATATCTATGCTAAAGACACAAATGGCAATCCTTATTCGCCTTCCTGGTACACCTTGAATTTAAGGTCTCAGTATCAAATTGCAGATCCTTTAAAACTGACTTTTGCCATTGAGAATTTTACCAATCAAAGGTATCGTCCTTATTCATCCGGAATTACTGCTGCAGGTATTAATTTCATACTGGGAGCAAGTTTTCGGTTTTGAGATTAAAATAGGATCGATAATTTCATTCTAATTCCTTAATTTTGCAGCCTTAATTTATACCAAAGGAGACCATTCGTATGAAGTTTGCGGAATATAAAGGGTTGGATTTATCTAAGATTGGAGAAGAAATACTTCAATTTTGGAAAACTCGGGATATTTTTGAAAAAAGTGTATCCACAAGAGATGGACAGGCAAGCTATGTTTTTTATGAAGGACCACCCTCTGCAAATGGAATGCCCGGAATTCACCACGTAATTTCCCGAACCATTAAGGATATTTTCCCCAGATATAAGACTATGAAGGGGTTTCAGGTTAAGCGAAAAGCAGGCTGGGATACACATGGTCTGCCTATTGAACTGGGTGTAGAGAAAGAACTGGGAATAACAAAGGAGGATATCGGTGTAAAGATTTCCGTAGAAGAATACAATGAGGCTTGTAAGAAAGCAGTAATGCGCTATACAGATGCCTGGAATGATCTCACAGAAAAAATGGGGTACTGGGTAGATATGGATGATCCATACATTACCTACAAGCCCAAATACATGGAAACTGTTTGGTGGCTGTTAAAACAGATTTACGACAAAGGACTGATCTATAAAGGATATACAATTCAGCCTTATTCGCCAAAAGCAGGTACAGGTTTAAGTTCTCATGAATTAAACATGCCGGGAACATATCAGGACATAACTGATACAACAGTAACTGCTCAATTTAAAATTATAAATAGTTCACTGCCTGAATTTCTGGAACCGTTTAAAAACGAACTCTATTTACTGGCATGGACAACTACACCCTGGACACTGCCCTCAAATACAGCACTCACCGTTGGGCCAAAAATTCAATACGTGTGGGTAAGAACATACAATCAATATACATTTAGACCAATAACTGTTATTCTTGCAAAAAACCTGGTAAGTCAGCAGTTTACAGGTAAATTTTATGAGGTTGAAAATGAGGGAGAACTGTCATCTTTTTCTAAGGATGATAAAAAAATACCTTATTATGTACAGGGATCTTGTACGGGGGAAGATTTAGCAGGAATAAAATATGAGCAGCTAATTGATTATGCACAACCTTACAGTAATCCCGAAAATGCATTCAGGGTTATAGAAGGCGATTTTGTTACTACTGAAGATGGTACTGGGATAGTTCATACCGCACCCACTTTTGGTGCAGACGATATGCAGGTGGCTCAAAAGGCAAATCCGCCTGTACCTCCGTTGTTGGTATTGGATGAAAACAGTAATCCAGTTCCACTGGTTGACTTGCAAGGCAAATTCCGCAAGGAAATGGGAGAATTAGCCGGGAAATATGTTAAAAATGAATATTATGAAGATGGGAAAGCTCCGGAGCGTTCGGTTGATGTTGAAATCGCCATTCGTTTAAAAGAAGAAAATAAGGCCTTTAAAGTTGAAAAATACGTTCACAGCTATCCCAACTGCTGGCGTACTGATAAGCCCATATTATATTACCCCTTAGATTCATGGTTTATTAAAATAACCGATGTTCGGGAACGCATGTATGAGCTCAACCAAACAATCAATTGGAAACCCAAGGCCACAGGCGAAAGGAGATTTGGGAATTGGCTTGCGAGTGCAAACGATTGGAATCTTTCAAGGTCCAGATTTTGGGGTGTACCATTGCCAATTTGGAGGACTGAAGATGGTAATGAAGAAATTATTATTGGTTCAGTAGAACAATTGAAAGAGGAAATGATCAGATCAGTTAAGGCCGGTTTTATGAAATCTGAAGCGTTTGCCGATTTTGAGTTAGGAAACATGAGTGAAGAGAATTATGATAAGATAGATCTTCACAAAAATATTGTTGATCAGATCATCCTGGTTTCAGATTCAGGCAAACCAATGAAGCGAGAGAATGACCTTATTGACGTTTGGTTTGACAGCGGGTCTATGCCTTATGCACAATGGCACTATCCTTTTGAAAATAAAGAACGTATTGATAAGCGCGAGACTTTTCCGGCAGATTTTATAGCGGAAGGGGTTGACCAGACAAGAGGCTGGTTTTATACTTTACACGCTATTGCTACCATGGTTTTTGATTCGGTGGCATATAAGAATGTAGTATCTAATGGCTTGGTTTTAGACAAGGAAGGCAAGAAAATGTCTAAACGCCTCGGAAATGCAGCAGATCCCTGGATGACTATAAAGGAATTTGGCCCGGATGCAACTCGTTGGTATCTAATTTCCAATGCCAACCCATGGGATAACCTTAAATTTGATGTGGAGGGGATTGCGGAAGTAAAAAGGAAGTTTTTTGGAACCCTTTACAACACCTATTCTTTCTTTTCTCTTTATGCCAATATTGACGAATTTACGTATGCAGAAGAAGAAATACTTTTGGAAAATCGACCAGAGATCGACCAATGGATTTTATCTGAATTACATACCCTCATAAAAGGGGTTGATGAGTCTTATGACAATTATGAACCTACCAAAGCTGCAAGGGCTATATCAGATTATGTTCAGGAAAACCTAAGTAACTGGTATGTTCGTTTGAGCAGAAGAAGATTTTGGAAAGGGGATTACCAGGAGGACAAAGTTTCTGCATATCAGACATTATACACCTGTTTAGTTACTATAGCTAAACTCTCTGCACCTATTGCACCATTCTTTATGGATAGGTTGTTTATTGATTTGACGAAAACAACCGGGAAAGATCTTTTTGACAGCATCCATTTATCTAACTTTCCAGAATATAATACTGAATTTGTGAATAAGGATTTGGAAAGTAAAATGCAAAAAGCGCAAACCATATCTTCCCTTGTCCTATCAATTCGTCAGAAAGAAAAAATTAAGGTACGCCAACCATTGCAGAAAATAATGATCCCTGTTTTGGATGAAAAACAGCGTTCAGAAATTGAAGCCGTCGAAGATTTGATAAAAACTGAGGTTAATGTAAAGGAAATCAAGCTTCTGGATGACGCCTCTGGGATATTGGTAAAACGTATTAAGCCTAATTTCAAAGTACTGGGCCCAAGGTTTGGCAAAGATATGAAGCTGATAAGTGCGGCAGTGAGCAATCTGGATCAAAAAGACATTCAAAAAATTGAGCGTGAAGGTAAAATTTCACTTGAAATAGAAAATAAAAGTATTATATTACAGTTAGAGGATGTAGAGATATCTTCTCAGGATATAGAAGGCTGGCTGGTGGCCACTTCAGGTTCCCTCACGGTAGCCTTGGATATAACTATTGATGAGGAACTAAAACAAGAGGGGATAGCTCGCGAACTTGTAAATAGAATTCAAAATCTGAGAAAGGACTCTGGATTTGAAGTAACAGATAAAATTGATATTAGAATATTAAAGGACGGTTTAGTCGAAAGAGCGGTTAAGAGTAATATTAGCTATATTAAAAACGAAACCTTAACCTCCGAACTTAATTTTGAAGAACAAATGGAAGATGGTGTAGCCATTTCCTTTGATGATGTAAACACAAAATTGTCTATCCAAAAACACTAAAATTATGGGACAAGATTTAAAAGTAAGGTATACCGATAAAGAATTAAATGAGTTCAAGGTACTTATAGAAGAGAAGATTGAAAAAGCTAAAAGCCATTTAGAATTACTCAGGAGTTCATATATGAACGATGGGAATAATGGAACGGATGATACCTCTCCAACTTTCAAGGCTTTCGAAGAAGGTTCAGAGACCATGAGTAAGGAAGCCAACACTCAGTTGGCAATACGCCAGGAAAAATTCATCAGGGATCTTAAGAATGCATTGCTGAGGATAGAAAATAAGACCTATGGTATTTGTAGGGTAACAGGCAAGCTTATTAATAAAGAACGCCTGAAGCTTGTACCTCATGCTACACTTAGCATCGAGGCCAAAAACATGCAAAAATAAAGGGTATATACGCTTTGTCTCTTGTTGGTTATTCTTCTGAGAATTTGGGTTTCAAGCATTAGTTTTACTGCACTTTTATGAAGTGTCTTTTGTTTGAGATATTAATATACTAATATCAATTCCCTTTGAATTTTATATATTTTGCCAAGAGGGGATAGTAGTTGAATAATCCGGTTAGGTTCATATTTTCCAATGGACTATTTAAAATGAGCAGCCTTGCCTTTTGTTGGTAGAATAATCCCTATTTTAGCCGAATCTATTTTGAAAAAGAATGAATATAAAGAGGTCTCTGCTTATTATAGCAATTGTTTTACTAATAGATCAGCTCAGTAAAATATATATTAAAACAAATTTTGAACTTGGAGAATCAGTGGAAGTTTTTTCCTGGTTTAGAATTCTTTTTATTGAGAATGAAGGCGCGGCCTGGGGCGCCAAATTAAGTGATATTCTTCCTGTATCGGATAAAATTGGCAAATTGGTACTTACGGTTTTTCGCCTTTTTGCAATAGTAGGAATTGGATATTGGTTATATGACATTATTAAGAAGAACGCAACAGCAACTCTTGTTACAGCTGTTTCGTTGATTTTTGCCGGTGCACTAGGGAATATTCTTGATTCTTTGTTTTATGGGATACTTTTTAATGACAGTTATAACCAGGTAGCAAGCTTATTTTCTGAAGAGCCCTATGGCAGTTTATTTTATGGTAAAGTAGTGGACATGCTTTATTTTCCACTAATTGACGCCAATTGGCCCGAATGGGTTCCCATTGTTGGGGGGAATAATTTTCGATTTTTTGAGCCGGTATTTAATGTGGCCGATACTGCTATCAGCACTGGAGTAGGAATATTAATTGTATTTAATAAAAAGGCTTTCGAAAAAAAAGAAGCTTAAAAAGCATAGATTTTCTCGGGAGTAACGCAGTAATCCATCAAAATATCATGCTCCTGAGTATCACTAATTTTATCCACAGGCTTAAATAAGGAAAGACCTATTTTTATAACATCTTCGCGACATTCCTTTAAAAATTTATCGTAGAAACCTTTGCCATAGCCCACCCTGTAACCTTGTTTATCGAATGCTAAAAGGGGAATAAATACGACGTCTATTTTAGGTGGAGATACCTCCAGTCCGTCCACAGGTTCCGGAATATTCCATTTGTTTTTTCTTAAAACGGTATTGTCTGTAAGTAAATAATGAATCAGACCGGTTTCGTCTAATACTTTTGGGAGCACAATATTTTTATCTTTTCCCTGTAAAACAGATAGAATGAAACTGGTATCAATTTCATTGTTTTCCGTGATCGGTAAAAAAAGGTGGTAATAATTACATGTCCATACAGGTAAAACCAGTACCCTGTTAGCAATTTCTAAACTGTAGTTTGAAATTGCTTCTGAAGACAATTCATTTCTTAATTGAAGGTAGCTTAATCGAAGCTCTTTTTTTAGCATAAATACCGATTAAACCTGTAGCTAATTTGGGGAACTATTTTAATAAAACTAATCTTTTGCTGCAACAGCAAAATATATTTTAAAAAATAGCATCAAAATAAGGTACATACCTAAAGTGATGACATAATTTTCCATGCAGTGAATTAATTTTCTGGTTAAATATAAAGAAATAAATGTCAATTATCCTATAAACAGCACCATTTAATCGGTGAAATGCACAATTTTTACAATTCTTTTAACAATTTTCCTGTTACGAAATAATTCAAAATACTTAAGTTTTGTACAGTAAATAATTGATATTTAGATTATTACAATAAATTAATTTACTATTCTTAAAATATTTTGTAAGACTACATTTTATGGATGGTAGTTTCTAACCACAAACAATATCGGATTATATGTTTTTTGACTTAGAATCCGGAGATTTTAAACCTAATATGAGGCTATGAAGTTTATAGTAATTGTATTGTAACTTACCTTTGTATTAAAGAAAATCATTCTTCCTGCGATCATATGCATAAAATACCATTAGAGATTAAGCTGAGTACATTGCCAGACAGTCCTGGAGTATATCAATTCTATGATGTAGATGGCAAGATATTATATGTAGGTAAGGCAAAGAATCTGAAAAAGAGGGTTTCTTCCTATTTTAATAAGAAGCATGAATATGGAAAAACCCGCGTAATGGTAAAGAAAATAGATTCTGTAAAACACATAGTTGTTAAAACGGAATCTGATGCTTTACTTCTGGAGAATAACCTTATCAAAAAATACCAGCCAAGGTATAATGTTCTGCTCAAGGATGATAAATCGTATCCCTGGATTTGTATTAAAAATGAGCGATTTCCCAGAATATTTCCGACTCGAAAGCTAATAAAAGACGGTTCTGAATATTACGGCCCATATACCAGTCTGAAAACCGTAAAAGTTTTACTTGAACTTATCAGAAGTGTTTATCCTTTACGGACCTGCAATTATGATCTATCTCCCGAAAAAATTAATGACGGAAAATACAAATTGTGTCTCGAATACCATCTTGGAAATTGTAAAGGACCATGTGTAGGACTTCAAACTTCTGAAGAATACGATAGACAGATCGACGATATAAGGCAAATTATTAAAGGTAATTTCAAATCCTCCCTCCATTATTTTAAAACGCAAATGAAATCTCTATCAAAAGAGATGCAGTTTGAAGAAGCTCAACGCATCAAGGACAAAATTGAAGTTCTGGAAAATTATCAGGTTAAATCTACAATTGTAAATCCTAAAATAAACAATGTTGATGTATTTAGTATTATTTCAGATGAAGCATTTGCCTATGTAAACTTTCTTCAACTTTCGCATGGATCCATTATTCGGTCCCACACCATGGAAATTAAAAAGAAACTGGAAGAATCTGATAAAGAACTATTGGAGCTTGCGATTATTGAAATAAGACAGCGTTTTAATTCTCAGTCCAAAAGTCTTTTACTCCCCTTTTTATGTACTGTAGGGGATGATATAAAAGTCACAGTTCCTAAGTTGGGAGATAAAAAAAAGTTATTGGAGTTGTCCGAAAGAAATTCAAAGTATTATAGACAGGAAAGATTTAAACAAATAAGGATAACGGACCCGGACAGACACACAAACCGGATTATGGCGCAAATGAAAAAAGACCTTCGCCTGTCCGAAGAACCCAGGCATATAGAGTGTTTTGACAATTCAAATATCCAGGGGAGTAATCCCGTCGCCGCCTGTGTGGTCTTCAGAAACGGAAAACCGTTTAAAAAGGAGTACAGACATTTTAATATTAAAACGGTTGACGGCCCTGATGATTATAAATCAATGGAAGAGGTAGTCCACAGACGCTATAGAAGATTGTTGGAGGAGGATTCTGGCTTGCCTCAACTTATTGTAATTGACGGAGGAAAAGGACAATTGTCATCGGCCGTAAAGAGCCTTGATTTACTTGGATTGAGAGGTAAAATAGCAATTATTGGTATTGCGAAAAAGCTGGAAGAAATTTACTTCCCCAATGACCCAATACCACTTTATTTGGATAAAAAATCAGAATCTCTGAAGATAATTCAGCAATTGCGAAATGAAGCACATAGATTTGGAATAAACTTGCACAGGAATAAGAGAAGCAAAGCAGCGATTGATTCTGAATTGGAACGCATTAATGGTGTAGGAAAGAAAACAGCAGAAGAGTTGCTTAAAACCTTTAAATCTGTCAACAGAATTAAAAAAGCTTCAATAGAGGATCTTTCAAAAACTGTTGGACAATCTATGGCAAAGAAAATTTATGAAAACTTCCATTAATCTCATATCTTAACCTAATGCAAAAATTGGCTTTAATTCTGACATTGTTTCTATGGGTTGGGATTGGCCGGGCACAGCAAAATGAACCGGACAAGGCACCAAAAGTAGGTCTTGTACTTAGTGGAGGAGGTGCAAAAGGGATGGCTCATATTGGGGTGCTGAAAGTTATAGAAGAAGCAGGAATTACCATTGACTATATTGGTGGCACCAGTATGGGAGCCATCGTTGGAGCGTTGTATGCTTCTGGATATTCTGCAAATGAATTGGATTCATTATTTAGAGAAGCTAATTTTGATGATCTGATTCAGGATAATCTTCCTCGTGGAGCAAAAACTTTTTATGAAAAAGAAGATTCCGAAAGATATGCACTGACTCTTCCTTTTGATGATTTCAAAGTATCCTTCCCTTCAGCTATTTCGGGTGGGCAAAGAATCTATAATGAACTTGTACGACTTCTGTATCATGTCAAGGATGTAAACGATTTTAATGACTTGCCTATTCCTTTTTTTTGTATTGGCACTGATATTGAGAGTGGGGCTGAAGTTATACTAGACAAAGGATATCTTCCACAAGCAGTCATGGCCAGTGGTACCTTTCCATCCTTAATTGAACCTGCTGAAATAGATGGTCAGCTTTTGATCGATGGAGGAGTAACAAATAATTATCCGGTCCTAGAAGTTAAAAAACTTGGAGCGGATATTATTATAGGAGTAGACGTACAGCATGGTCTCAGAAGCCGTGAGAATTTGCAGTCCGCCACTGAAATATTACTTCAGTTGAACAGCTTTAGAACAGTTGAAAAAATGAAGGAAAAGATCATAGAAACCGATATTTATATAAAGCCCGACATTGAGGATCTTTCGGTTATGGATTTTGATTTAGCTGAACCCATTATTGAAAAAGGCAGGGTTGCTGCCCTTGAGCATCTTGAAGCCTTAAATGAATTGGCCTCAAAGCAAAAGTACATTGGTAAAGAGGTCAGGAATATAGTTCATAAGGACTCCATAGTTATTAATAGATTAATCCTGGAAGGGAATATAAATTATTCCCGCGCTTATGTCAAAGGGAAATTGCGAATGGACTTACCGGTCAAAACCACTTTTGAAAAACTTCAGCAGGGAATAAGTAACCTGGCCACTACTAACAATTTTTCTACAATTAGATATGAACTTGTTTCAAATGGTTTAGGAGAAGATTTGGTTCTTAAACTCCGGGAAAACCCTAATAAGGCTTATTTGAGACTTGGGGTACATTATGATGATTTATATAAAACTGCCGCGCTGGTAAATCTTACTAAAAAGAATCTCTTTATGAAGGATGATGTTGCCTCAATTGATTTTGCCCTTGGAGACAATATTAGATATAACTTTCAGTATTACCTGGATAAAGGTTCTTATTGGAGTTTTGGAATAAATTCGCGACTCAATGATTTTAGGGATAATGTTAACTATGAGATAATCCGTTCTAATTTTGAAGTCCCGAATGACGATAATATTAACCAAATAAATCTTGATGTCTCTGATTTCACAAATCAGTTATACCTGCAGACCGTTTTCAGGGAAGAATTCGCTTTTATTATAGGTTTGGAGCAAAAGTTATTAAAGTATAGTACCAGGACATTTAATAACCAAAATGGGGTGCCACCTACCGGAACATCCAACGAACGTATATTTTTTGAAAACAGCAATTATTATAGCACTTATGGAAAATTAATACTGGATACGTATAATAACAGATACTTTCCCTCAAAGGGCTTATATTTTAACGGTGATTTTCATTTGTATCTATTTTCTTCTGATTTTAATAATAATTTTAAGGAGTTTTCGATTGCAAAAGCAAGAATGGGGGCTGCATTTCCTATATTCAAAAAACTTTCTTTAAACCTGGAAACCGAAGGCGGATTTAAACTAGGTAGCTCAGAGGTCAAAGCATTGGATTTTGTATTAGGAGGTTTCGGAAATGATCTCATAAATAATTTTATTCCTTTTTTAGGATATGATTTTTTGAGTTTGCCCGGGAATAGTTTTGTTAAGGCGTATGGGCGCTTAGATTATGAATTTATGAAGAAGCATCACATGATGTTTTCGGTGAATATCGCAAATGTTGAAGACGATCTTTTTAGAACTGGGGAATGGTTTACGCTTCCCGATTTTTCAGGCTACGGACTATCATATGGATGGGATTCTTTTATAGGGCCTGTGCAGGTAATGTATTCGTGGACTCCTGAATTAAATGATGGTAATTTTTTCTTCAGTATTGGTTATTGGTTTTAAAAGTTTATGCAAGCCGCAATTGACGGAATTACCCCTGGTTTTTACAAAGATTGGCAGTTTTTTCCGATATTTGTATTGTATAATTACCGTAATGTTAGATACCAGAATTGATATTTCAGCCCATCTCAGGGCAATGTGGTAAAAATGCCGGAACTCAGGTAGGGACCATTACGTCCCAAAACACTTTTAGTTATTAATCAATTCAAAAAATATCATGGAAATATTAGATAAAACGTCATTAAAGTTGCCGAAGGAAAATCCTGAAGCAGAAGATTTTTTACCTCTTTTAGGGACTGATCATGTAGAGCTTTATGTGGGTAATGCCAAACAGGCAGCGTATTATTATATGTCGGCATGGGGCTTTCAACCCTTAGCCTATGCCGGTTTGGAAACAGGGCTGAAAGACAGGGTGTCTTATGTAGTAGAGCAAGATAAAATAAGACTTGTACTCACGTCTTCTCTCGTACCCGGTGGAGAAATTAACAGACATGTAGAATCACATGGTGATGGGGTAAAAGCTATAGCCCTTTGGGTAGATGATGCAACTCAGAGCTATAATGAAACCACTAGCAGAGGTGCAGTGAGTTATTTTGAGCCCAAGGAACTTAAAGATGAAAAAGGTTCAATCATTTTGTCTGGAATACATACATACGGGGAGACAGTCCACGTGTTTGTTGAACGGGGTAATTATAACGGAATATTCATGCCTGGCTATATTAAGTGGGACCCCTACTTCAAACCAAAAGATGTAGGGCTTAAATATATTGATCACATGGTTGGCAATGTGGGCTGGAATGAGATGAACAAGTGGTGTGAGTTTTATGAGAAGGTTATGGGCTTTGCTCAATTGGTTTCATTTGATGATAAGGATATCTCAACAGACTATACTGCTTTAATGAGCAAGGTGATGAGTAATGGCAATGGCCGAATTAAATTTCCTATTAATGAACCGGCAGATGGAAAGAAAAAATCACAAATAGAAGAATATATCCAGTTTTACAATGGAGCCGGAGTTCAACATATGGCAATGGCCACTGATAATATTATTGAGACCGTTACAGCTCTAAGGGATAGAGGAATTGAATTTTTAACAGTTCCTTCCAGTTATTATGAAGATGTGCTGGATAGGGTAGGAGAAATAGATGAGGATCTTGCACCTTTAAAGGAATTAGGTATACTTATAGACAGGGATGATGAGGGGTACTTGCTTCAGATTTTTACGAAACCTGTGTTGGATAGACCTACATTGTTTATAGAAATTATTCAGAGGAAGGGCGCGAAGTCTTTTGGTAAAGGTAATTTTAAAGCACTCTTTGAAGCCATTGAAAGAGAACAGGCATCAAGAGGAACACTTTAAAGGTATTTTTCTTAAGATTTTGTCAAAAATCAACACGCTTTTATAAAGTATTGTTAATACCCTAGTTAAAGTAAGTTAAAAGATTTTCAAGGAAAATACTTATTAAGTAAATTTGGAGGTATAAGGGGTGGTTCCCTTATAACTTTAAGTATTGGTTTTTCATAATTTAAAGTTTGGTTGGTTATTTAGGAAAAGCCCTGATGTCTTAATCGGGGCTTTTTTTTGAATAAAAATGAATAAGACAAGATAAAACGAATTCTCTGTCGGGTTTCTTGCCAACCTCCCATTCAAATAGTTGCAATTGACAAGTGTTTCCAATCCACTTAATACAAGCAGGATTGACAGAACGAAAGTTACAAGACAATACTTTGGAATAAATTTTGTTTATGTAATTGTAAATTAAGGTTTATTTAAACTCTTTTTTGATAATTTTAAATCGAAAATTAGACATGAAAAAGATCGTTATTCTATTTTTTACTGCTATAACCCTGTCAATGACCGGCCAGTTTGCCGTTGTTGAATCCTACAAACATAATAGCGATACGGATCCCAAGGAAGTTCCTAAGGTCTCAGCTTTTAAACCAGGCGAGTGGTTGAAATTTCGAGTCCACTATGGTTTTTTAAATGCAAGCTATGCTACATTGCACCTGATTAACGATATGGTAGATAGTATTCCTGTTTATCATGTTGTGGGCAAGGGAAAAACAACAGGTTTTGCCAGCTTATTTTTTAAAGTTGATGACACATACGAAAGCTATTTTGACAAAGAAGACGGTAAGCCTTACCGTTTTGTCAGAAAGGTATATGAGGGAGGCTACACCAAGGATGTAGAAATAAATTTTGACCATAACAAAGATGTTGCAGTCTTAAATGATAAAAAGAATAATAAAAAACTTAATTTTACGCTGCAGGATAGTGTCCAGGATCTTATTTCAGCATTTTACTATTTAAGAAATAACTATGAATTTGATGATTTGGTCCAGGGGGAAGTTGTAGAGCTAAAAGTTCTTTATGACCGCGATGGTATTTATAGCTTTAAACTAAGGTATTTGGGTAAGGAAATACTTAAAACAAAATTTGGGAAAGTAGAATGCCTTAAATTTCACCCTATGGTTGAATCTGGTCGTGTTTTTAAAGAGAAGGAAGGTTTAGCCTTATGGGTGTCAAATGATATGAACAAGATACCAATAAGAATTAAAGCGAATCTCGTAGTGGGAGCACTTTCTGCAGATTTAGACGGCTTTAATGGTTTAAAGCATCAGTTCAAAATAATAATGGACTAAACAAGTATGAAAAATAAGGAGCGCCTAGAATCCCAAATTCTAAAACTAAAAGAGAAATATAAGGATTCAGGTCAGGATTTAAGCTCCTATTTAGATGGTTTGTTGTACCAGCGCTATCTCACTTACTGGGATTATATTCACCTCGATACACTATTGAGTTTGCAAGTCCCCAGAACACATTTCCCTGATGAGGAAATATTTATCATGTATCATCAAATCACAGAACTGTATTTTAAGCTTATACTTCACGAAGAAAAACAAATTGTAGATGATAAATCTCAAAATGTGGATTTCTTTATTGAAAAATTAAATCGCATTAATAATTATTACAAAGCATTAATTTCTTCATTTAGTATTATGATTCGGGGAATGGAACGTGAACAATTCCTTCAATACCGAATGTCCTTATTGCCGGCAAGTGGATTCCAATCTGCTCAATATAGAACCATAGAGATATATGCAACCCCCCTTGAACATTTGGTACTTCCCTCCAGAAGAAAAGATTTTACTGAAAATAATAGTATTGAAGAACTATATGAACAAATCTATTGGAAAAAGGGAGCTACTGACAAGCGGACCGGAGAGAAGACACTAACACTTAAACAATTTGAATATAGATATACACCTCGATTTATTCGGATTGCCAAACAGTTGAAAAACAATACGATATATCACAAATATTTAAATTTGCCGGAAGAAAGCAAACATAATAAAGTGCTTATTGAGGCGTTAAAAATAATGGACATAAATGCAAATATAAATTGGCCTTTAATGCATTTGGGATCAGCTCACAGATATCTAAATACAGAGAACACTTCAATTGAGGCCACCGGGGGAACTAATTGGAAGGAATATTTGCCTCCAAGTTTTCAAAAGGTTGTATTTTTTCCAAATTTGTATTCAAAACAAGAGTTAAATAATTGGGGGAAACAATGGGTGGACCATATCTTTAACCCTGAAAAAATTGAAAACTGACAATGTATAAGTATTGGGGCACATTTGTATTACTTAGTATTTTTATTTCCTGTAAAAAAGTTCAAACCAACAAAGAAGTAAATGAGGTTGATGAAGTAGCTGTCTCAAGTAAATTATCTGCGGATAAACAATTCGGATTTAATCTTGAGGATTTTTTAGTAGTAAAGGATACGGTAAAACGCGGGGATAGTTTTGGAGAGTTAATGATTCAAAACAAAGTAGACTATCCCAAAATCGCCAAACTATCTGAGGACTTTAGGGATACATTTGATGTCCGTAAAATTAGAGTAGGCAAGCCATATCTAATTCTGAAGTCAAAAGATACCACACAAGGGGCTCAGATTTTTATTTATCAGAACGACCTTATAAACTTTACGGTAGTTGACTTTCGGGACTCCGTTGTTGCCTATAAAGATCGCATGCAGGTAAAATATGTGCAAAAAGAAGCGGCGGGGATCATTGAAACTTCCCTTTCGGAGGCGATATTGGATCAGGGAATAGATTACAACATTACCAATGACCTATCGGAAATATATGCCTGGACTATAGATTTCTTTCGATTGCAAAAGGGAGATAAGTTTAAGGTAATCTATAAGGAAAAGTATATTAACGATTCAATTTATGCAGGGGCCGAACCCATTGAAGCTGCCTATTTTGAGCATAATGGAACACCTTTATATGCCTTCGCTTATGAATCTGATTCCCTAAAAAATATTATCGACTACTTTGATGACGAGGCAAACAATTTGCGAAGGACATTCTTAAGAGCGCCTGTAAAATTTAGCAGAATTTCGTCTCGTTATAACCTAAAGAGAAAAATTCGATACTATGGATACAAGGTAAGACCTCACCGTGGTACTGATTATGCAGCACCCGTTGGCACTCCTATCATGGCAACGGCCGATGGAACAGTTACTGAATCCACAAGAAAAGGAGGGAACGGGAAATATGTAAAAATCAGGCATAACGGCACTTATAGTACCCAATATCTGCATATGAGAAAACAAAAGGTAAGAAGAGGAGAATTTGTCAGACAGGGAGATGTTATCGGATGGGTTGGCATGACCGGAAACACCGGGGGGCCACATGTGTGTTATCGTTTTTGGAAAAATGGACGTCAGGTAGACCCGTTTAAGGAAAAACTTCCTGCAGCAGAACCTCTTCCCGAAGAGGTACGAAAGGACTATTTTGACTTTATTGCGCCACAAAAAGTACAATTAGACTGTATTGAATTTTCGGAAAGACCCGATGAAGAATTGCTAACTCTTAACTAACTCAATGCCATTAAAGAACACTAACCCAACAACTACTGCAGCCTGGAAACAACTTGGCGAGAATTTTAAAGAAACAGAAAGCTTACATCTCAAGGACCTGTTTGTGACCAATAGGGAACGCGCCACAAAATTTACATTAAGATTTCAAGAATTTATAGTTGATTTTTCTAAGAACAGAATAACGGATAAAACCTTATCACTTTTAATTCAACTTGCAGAAGAAGTAAATTTAAAAGATGCTATTGAAAAACTATTCAATGGTGACCTTATTAATCAAACAGAAGCAAGATCAGTACTTCATACAGCGCTAAGAGCAAAAGAAACAGAAAAGATCATGGTTTCAGGGGTGAATATTATCCCTGAAGTTTACCAGGTTAAAGACCAGATTCGTAAATTTTCTGAGGAGATAATCAATGGACACAGGAAAGGATTTACTGGTAAAAGGTTTACAGATATTGTAAATATTGGCATTGGAGGTTCAGATTTGGGTCCTTTAATGGTTACGGAGGCTCTGAAGTATTATAAAAATAAATTGCGTACTCATTTCGTGAGTAATGTAGACGGCGACCATGTCCATGAAATGTTAAAGGAATTGAATCCTGAAACCACACTCTTCGTAATTGTTTCCAAAACATTTACTACTCAGGAAACTCTCAGTAATGCAAATACAATAAGAAAATGGTTCTTAAAATCGGCAACAGAAGAGGATGTTTCCAAACATTTTGCGGCAGTTTCTACAAATGCTGAAAAGATCAGTGAATTTGGAATAGCGGATGAAAACGTATTCCCCATGTGGGATTGGGTAGGTGGAAGATTTTCTCTTTGGAGTGCAGTAGGCCTGTCAATTTCACTGGCAATAGGCTATAAAAATTTTCAGGAACTATTATCAGGAGCAAATGAAATGGACACACATTTCAGGACTGCAAGTTTTGATGAAAACATTCCGGTTATACTTGCCCTCTTAAGTATTTGGTACAATAATTTCTACGGAGCTGAAACAGAGGCCGTTATTCCTTACACACAATATCTAAATCGATTTTCTGCCTATCTTCAGCAAGGTATGATGGAGAGTAATGGTAAGAGTGTTGATCGCGACGGTAATTTTACTGAATATCAGACAGGAACCATTATTTGGGGTGAACCGGGAACTAATGCACAGCACGCTTTCTTTCAGTTAATTCATCAGGGCACAAAATTAATACCGGCAGATTTCATTGGATTTAAGGAATCATTGCACGGAGATTCTGATCATCACAACAAATTAATGGCTAATTTTTTTGCACAGACTGAGGCGCTCATGAATGGCAAAACCGCTGAGGAGGTCAGGCAGGAATTAGAAGCTAAAAAAATGACGGCTAATGAAATTGAAAAGCTGGTTCCTTTCAAAACTTTTGAAGGAAACAAACCTACCAATACCCTGTTAATAGAAAAACTTACTCCCAAAACATTAGGGATGCTAATTGCCATGTATGAGCACAAAATTTTTGTACAGGGTATTATCTGGAATATATACAGTTTTGATCAATGGGGCGTGGAGCTTGGGAAGCAACTTGCATCGACCATTTTGGAAGATATCAATAATTCAGAAATTGCCAAACATGACAGCTCTACATTGAATCTTTTGCATCTTTTTAAGGATTAAATTAGAACTTCTGTAATTCGAAATATCTACCCTTAAATAATCCGATTGTTTATCAATTTGTTGCCAAACTAACCTTACATTTGTTATTGGTTTTTTAACATTACCTTAACGTGTATGTGTCTTGTAAACAGCACATTTGCGTGATAAATCAAAAACGAATTAACACTTAGTAAAATGAAAAAAATCTACGTTGGTTTAATTGCTTTTTTAATGTCAGCTATGGCATTTTCACAAGGAGTTACAACCTCTTCTATTGGAGGTAAAATAACTAATAACACTGGTGAACCTTTGCCTGGGGCGACAGTAGTGGCAGTTTATGTTCCTACAGGAGCTAAATATGGTGCTGCAACAGATTTTGATGGCTATTACAGGATTTCAAATATGAGATCTGGAGGCCCTTATAGAATTACCATATCTTATGTTGGTTTTAACGATTATGTTCAGGAAAATTTAAACTTAACTTTGGGACAATCTACCACAATAAGCACTGGGTTAGTTGAGTCGGCTACTGCCTTAGATGAAGTTGTGGTAACTGCCACAGGAAGTGGTATCTTCAGTTCAAGTAAGACTGGCACGGAAACAAACGTCTCCCAAAGACAAATTCAGACCTTGCCTTCTGCATCGAGATCTCTCGCAGATTTTGTTAGAATTACTCCTCAGGCCCAACTTACTGAAGGGAATGATGGTTTTTCTATTTCACTGGCTGGTCAGAACAACAGGTATAATGCCATTTATATTGATGGAGCTGTTAATAATGATGTATTCGGACTTGCTGGCTCTGGTACTAATGGGGGTCAAACCGGGGTTAATCCCTTCTCTGTTGATGCTATTGAAACCTTTCAGGTAAATATTGCACCTTTTGACGTAAGGCAATCCGGTTTCTCTGGTGGATCTATTAATGCTATTACAAGATCGGGATCTAATGAATTTAGTGGTTCTGTCTATGGGTTTATTCGTAATCAGGATCTTGTAGGTAAAACACCTCCCGATTTAGTAGGTGAAGACGAACAAAGAGAAAAAGTATCTGATTTTAGTGCTTATACTTATGGTTTAAGAATAGGGGGTCCAATAGTAAAGGACAAACTGTTCTTTTTTGTAAACTACGAAAGACAGGATGAAGAAACGCCACAGCCTTTTAATTTCAGTAATTATACAGGTAGATCAACACTTGGAGATATAGACGGACTTTCTAATTTCCTTCAATCTACTTATGGTTATGATCCGGGCATCTTTGATGATAATACAAGAACACTTGAAAGTAACAAACTGGTTGCAAAAATAGATTGGAATATAAACCAGGACCATAAAATTACTTTAAGGCATAGTTATGTTGGAGCAGACAATGTTGAAGCCAGAAACTCTGGCAATAGAAATATTGGTTTTATAAATGGGTCTGAGACTTTTAAGACCACAACGAATTCAACTGCCCTGGAATGGAGTTCAAGGTACGGCAATAAGTTTGCCAATAACTTTGTTCTCGGTTATACAAGGGTAAGAGATGACAGAGACCCGGCTGGAGCCCCATTCCCAACTGTAGATATTCAAGATGGTGGAGGTACAATTTCTTTTGGTGCAGAACCTTTTTCTACAGCAAACTTGCTTGATCAGGATGTATTTACAATTACCAATAATTTTGATGTTTTTGCCGGGAGGCACACATTCACTTTTGGTACTAACCTGGAATTTGCAAAGGTTAAAAACTTGTTCTTTGCATTCAATTATGGGGATTACACTTTTGAAGACCAGTTCGACGATAATGGAATACTACTGTCTAGCGGTCTGAATCAGTTTTTGACTATGCAAAATAGCGATGTTTACCAACACGGGTATTCTTTAGTTGGAGATGGCACGGTAGGGGATGAATCAGATGGTGCTTCAGAATTCGACACTTTCCAATTAGGTCTTTATGTACAGGACGACATACAGGTTACAGACAACTTAAAGGCAACAGTAGGTTTCCGTGTTGACGTGCCTTATTGGTCTGATGGCCCCGTAAATGAGGATTTTAATACAAGAACCGTTGGTTTATTAGAAGCCGCCGGCAAAGATTTACAAGGTGCCAGAGTTGGTCAGGGGATAAACCCAACCGCTATGGTTGCTCCCAGAGTTGGATTTAACTGGGATGTTAACGGAAATAACACCACACAAATACGTGGTGGGTTAGGTGTATTTACATCCAGACTTCCTTTGGTATGGCCGGGAGGTACCTATAATAATAATGGGATAACAGGCGGATTTATGTTTGAATTTGATCAGCCTTTTGAACCAGACGTAAATAATCAGTTTAAAGATCCTCTACCCGGCACTGGTGGAGTAGGTGGAAATATTGATTTACTCGCTAAAGATTTTAAATTACCACAGGTATTTAAATACAATATTGCAATAGACCAGAAACTTCCTATTTGGGGATTAATTGCTACGGCTGATTTCCTATACACAGATGTAATTACGGATATTTATTATGAAAACCTGAATCTTAGAGGTCCAGTAGGGTTCTATTCAGGAGCAGACCAAAGACCTTTCTACGACAGAGGAGATGAAATAGATGATACGTATGGAAGGATTATTTTAGCCTCAAATACAGGTGGTGGTGATGCAACGAACTTTACATTCTCTTTAAGAAAACCATTTGAGAATGGCTTTGCAGGCCAGGTTAACTATTCATGGGGAGATTCGTTTAAGATTTTTGATGGAACCTCTTCCCAGAATAGCTCTCAATGGAGAAACATTCAAACCGTTAATGGTAAAAATTCCGACCTACCGATTACCCGTTCAGATTTTGCCCTTGGTAACAGGGTAACAGCTAATGTAAGCTATGAAGTAAGATGGAATGAAAATGTCAAAACCACTTTTGGTGTGTTTTATGACGGATCACAATCACAACCTTATAGTTTTACCTATAGAGAAGGACGCGACTTGTTGAATGATGATTCCAGGGATAATGCACTGATTTATATTCCGGCATCTCAGGACGAAATTGTTTTTGCCGGAGATCCTGCTGAACAGGCTGCCAAATGGCAACAATTGGATACTTTCATTAATAGTGTAGATTATTTAAGAAACAGAAGAGGGCAATATGCCGAGAGAAATGGTTCAAGGGGGCCATGGAGTAATATTATTGATTTGAAATTTCTTCAGGATTTCTCATTTGATGTTGGAGGGAAACGAAATACTATCCAAATTTCTGCAGACATTTTCAATTTCACGAATATGTTAAACAAGGATTGGGGTAAGAGAAAATTTGTAAGAAGTAATGTAAGCCCACTTACTACTGTATCTACAGGGGATACACCTACCTTCGATATTAATGACGGGGTTATCAATGATGATGGATCCCCGAATATAGTTGAATTAGACGATTCAGGATTGCAGTCTTCCAGATGGCAAATGCAACTTGGACTGCGTTATATATTTAATTAAGGATATTAAAACCTTAACAGAAAAACCCCGGTAGAAATGCCGGGGTTTTTTAATTCCCAGAAATCCGTATTTTTAGAAAAAATATATCAAAATGGAAATTTTACAAACAGCGCATTCCTACCTTGCCTATATAGTTCTCGGAATTCTCTTTATTGCAGTAGCTAATGCAATAACAGGATTAATGAGCAACAGAATGTTTACATTGGAAAAGGATTTCAGGATAAGTCTTTTTACCCTGATACTTTCACATATCCAGTTGGTTTTGGGTCTTATCTTGTTTTTTGTTTCATCCAATGGATTTTCGGCAATCAAAACGCTTGGCATGGGCGGTTTAAATTCGGCGGCCAGATTATTGGCTGTAGAACATCCATTTATAAACATAATTGCGATAGTTTTAATCACAATAGGCTGGTCTCGCCATAAAAAGTTCATGGAAGCCAAAAGAAAGTTTAAAGCAATCAGCATTTTTTACGGCCTTGGCCTTGTTCTTATCCTAAGTAGGATTCCATGGAATCAGTGGTTTAACTAATCAAAAGATAAATTATGAAATTATTAAGCAGTCTTATAGCTCTGTTATTTAGCCTTGTGGTTCTTGCACAGGAGCAATCTTTATTCAATGGAAAGGATCTTTCCGGTTGGACCATCTACGGTACTGAAAAATGGTATGTAGAGGATGGCCTTTTAGTTTCTGAAAGTGGTCCTGACGCTCAATATGGTTATCTGGCTACAGATAAATATTACAAAGACTTTGTACTAACTCTGGAGTTTTTTCAGGAAGCTGATGGTAATAGCGGGGTGTTTATTAGGTCTACTGTTGATGGAACCAAAGTAAACGGCTGGCAGGTTGAAGTGGCACCAAAAGGCCATCATACCGGAGGGGTTTATGAATCCTATGGCAGGGGCTGGTTAATTAAGCCCAGCGCTGAAAAGGAGAAGGTGCTTAAAGAAGGGGCATGGAATAAGATGAAAATTCAGCTATCCGGAGATGAGCTTACTTCATGGCTTAATGGTGTGGAAATGGTTTCTATTAAAGATGATAAAATTGGGGCAGGTGAAGGCTCCATAGCACTGCAAATTCATGATGGTGGCGGAATAAAGGTAAAATGGAGAAATATTAAAATAACCACTTCAGAGTAGGTTCTAATCTACTTTTTTTATCAGAAAAGCATAGACGGGGAAATGATCGCTATACCCACCTGTGTATCTCCCGGCTACATAGGTCCTGAAAGGATATCCCTTGTAGTTTCCTGATTTGATCCTTAAATATGCAGGATGATAAATACCGGCTTTCCAAAAGGTGTATGATTTCCTATTTTCATTTACCAGATTTTTTGATAATAGAATTTGGTCGAACAAATTCCATTGGTCCCTATAGGCGAGAGAACCGTTACCTTTTTTATATAGAGATTGCATGGGATTAAAGAGAGCCGGACTTTCTTCGTTCTGTCTATCAGAGGAAGTTAGCGTATTTTTTATACTGCTATCATTGGGGTTATCATTCAGATCCCCCATAGATATTATTTTTGCATCAAGGTTGATTCTCAATACAGAATCTATTATTCTTCTATTGAGTCTCGCCGCAGCTTTTCTGAATGGTTGGCTTCTTGCGGCACCTCCACTGCGAGAAGGCCAATGGCTAACTATGATGTAGAATTCCTCGCCTTCTAATAATCCTTCTACTACAAGCTGATCCCTCGTGAAATCTCGCTGATCGGAATCATTAAAAATCAGAAGCCGGTGACTTTTAAATGAGATAGGAATAAATCTATTGCTTTTATAGATTAAAGCCACATCTATTCCTCTTTCATCCGGAGAATCGAAATGAATAATTTTGAAGTCATAAGTCCGAAGAAGCGGATGATTTATTAAGTCTTTTATGACGTGCAGATTTTCTACCTCAGAAAGACCAACAATATCAGGGCAAGTTTGCGTAATTGACCGCCCTATCTTTGAGATTACTTCGGCAATATGTTGGATTTTAAGACTATAACGTTCCAAAGTCCAGTTATAATTTCCATCAGGGGTCATTTCATCATCAAAGAATAATGAATCATTAACGGTATCAAAAAGGTTTTCAACATTGTAAAAAGCAATGGTACGTATGCTGTACCGGGCCACTTTTTGCGGATGTGCCATATTTGATATTAGTAAGCCAACAAAAAACACGCACTTTATGTCCATAATGGTTAATATTCCAAATTAGTTTCAAGCTGTTTCCAATTGCAATTTATACCCGGATGCCGCAAGCAAAATGCAGCCGCTAAGAATACTTTCGGTCTGAATCTTATGAAAATTTGAATGCGATTTATCCACTGTATTTTTATTCTCTTATTCTTTTTTCAAGTACTTAAAGGACAACAAATAAGTATACACGGGAGTATTGGAGATGCGCAAAGTCTTCTTGCAATTTCTCATGCAACTATTGAAATTGAGGGGACCTCTTTGAAGGTAATGACCGATATGGATGGAAGCTTTAAAATAGTCACTGCTTTAAAAGGGGAGTTCATATTATCAATTAAAGCCAGGGAATATATTGAAAAAAGGCTGCCTTTGGAGATTTTTCAAGATGAAATAAAGTTGGGGCAAATATTAATTGAAAAGGACACTTCTATTGATCAAAATGAAATTCTAGTGACACTAACCGATAACCAAATTAATGGGGAACAAGAGGGAGGAAATTTAGGTATGTTGACAGCCACCCGTGATGTCTTTTTAAATCGTGCAGCCTTTGATTTTGGACAAGTGTTTTTTAAAGTGAAGGGTTATGACTCACGAAATGGTAATGTGCTTATAAATGGTGTTGTTATGAATAAACTTCGTGATGGAAGGCCACAATGGAACAATTGGGGTGGTCTGAATGATGTAACAAGGAACCAGGTTTTTAACCTGGGATTACAATCATCTCCTTATGGGTTTGGCGGACTTCTGGGGGTCACAAATATAGACACAAGACCCTCGGGTCTTCGACCGGGGATCAGATTATCCGGTTCTCTTTCCAATCGTATTTATTCGGGACGTATCATGGCAAGTTATACCTCGAGAAAAAAGAAAAGTGATTTTTTATATTCTCTTGCAGCATCGAGAAGATGGGCTAAGGAAGGATTTGTAAATGGAACATTATATGATGCCTTTTCCATATATGGAGCAATGGAATATCAATTCAACCCAACTAATAGCATACTTTTTACAGGTATTCTTTCTTCCAATCGCCGTGGCAGTTCTGCAGCTATTACTGAGGAGGTTAATAACTTGGCAGGCAATAGGTACAACCCCTATTGGGGATTTCAGAATAACCACTTTCGCAATTCCAGGGAGCGTAAAATTTTGGAACCGCTATTTATGCTTAACTATTTGGGTAAATTAAAAAATCTACATATCAATGCAGCAATTTCATACCAATTTGGCAGCTTTGCAAAAAGTAGAATAGGATATTATAACGCTCCAAATCCGGACCCCACTTATTATAGATATTTACCCAGCTTTTATGTAAACAGTCCTGTTGGGGCAAATTTTTTAAATGCAGTTCTCGCCAAACAGGCCTTTTTATTAAACCCGCAATTGCAATGGGAAAACCTTTACAAAGCAAATACGATGAGCTCTGGAAACGGGATGGCCTCTTATGTCCTATACGACGATACCACTTCGGATAAGCAATTGACGCTCAGTACTACTTTTAATATTATGCTCAATGAGGTGTTTACTGTAGACATGAATATGTCTTATAGAAGCACTATATCCGATAATTTTGCCAAAATTCAGGACCTATTAGGGGCAGATTATCATTTGGATATAGACCCTTTTTCAGATACTCGAAATGATCTGGATGGGGAATTGAAAAAGAATAAAGGAGATATATTTAATTATGATTATACGCTGAATTACAAGGTATTTGATGCTTTTGCCCAATTGCGTGTGGATAAAAGTAAATGGAACTTTTTTCTGGCGGGGCACTATACTAATTCCAGCTACCAACGAACCGGTCACTTTTTGAATGAGCGCTTCCCCGAAAATTCACTGGGAAAAAGCAATCTCATACAATTCAGTAATTATGGGCTTAAAGGAGGATTTACTTATAAATTAAATGTGAGACAATGGATTAGTACAAATGGAATACTCTTAACCAGGGCCCCTTTGGTAGTCAATGCATTTATAAATCCAAGAGAGAACAATGCAATTGTACCTAATTTAAATGAAGAAAAAATTACAAGTATTGATATCAACTACTTCACCAGGTTTCCAGATCTTATTGGAAGAATAACTTGCTTTTATACCCGTTTTCAAAAACTTACTGATGTTAATTTTTTCTTTGTTGATGCCGGAGTAGGTTCAGATTTTGTGCAAGAGGTAATTACCAATCTTGATAAGCTAAATATGGGCGTTGAGTTGGGATTGTCTTATCAGCTTTCTTCATCTGTGAATTTATCCGGAGCCTTTGCCTTAGGGAAATATGTATATGCCAGTGATCCCAATCTGGCTATAAATTTTGATACAGCCGGGAATGAAGAGGATTTAATAACTATGGAGGGCACTAAAGACTTAGGAATTGCTAAAATTAAAAACTATAAACAGCCAAATGGCCCTCAAAAGGCGCTCTCGTTGGGAGTAGAATACAGAGACCCCGGGTTCTGGTGGATTGGCGCAAAAATGAATTATTTGTCGGATAATTATGCCAGTATTTCAATTATAAGAAGAACCCGGAGTTTTTATTTAAATCCTGATACAGGTGAACCATTTGAAAATTTAAATTTGGAATATGCAGATCGAATTTTAAAACAAAATCCTTTAGGGAATATCTATCTATTAAACTTGGTTGGAGGTAAATCCTGGTTGCTAAATGGAAAATATATAAGTGTTTTTGCCAGTATCAATAATGTATTCAACACTGTATTTAGAACCGGGGGTTATGAACAAAACCGGAATGGTAATTACGGACAATCGATAGAGGACAATCTAAGTGGTAATCCATCATTCGGGCCAAAGTATTGGTTTGGCTTTGGAAGAACATTCTTTTTGAATCTTGCCATAAGTTTTTGAAATACAATAGAATAAAAAATTGACTATAATAATTGTTAAAATGAAAAAGGGTAAGAGATGTAAAACAGGTTTTTTAGTTAAGTACTGTTTTTTTCTGCTCATTTTCAGTTGCGTTAAGGATTCGGAATTTAAAAACCCGGAAACTCCTTGTAACGATGAATTAATAGCAAATATTACTTTTAATGAAGTCAAAAATTTATTTCAGGGAGACGTTATACAAATACAGGAAGATTTTGTAATTGCCGGTTATGTTATATCATCAGATCAGGATGGAAATTTTTTTAGTACAATTCATATACAAGATGCTCCGACAAGCCCAACTTCAGGCTTCCAAATAGAAATAGATCTTAGGGATTCCTATTTATTCTACAAAATAGGAAGTAAAGTCTATATTAAACTTAAAGGACTTTATTTAGGCAAAAGCAAAGGTGTTTACAAACTTGGAGGGGTATTCACTTCTTTTGGAAAATTAAGTATTGGAAGGTTGCCGGCGCTTGCAGTAAAAGATCATCTGCTTATTTCATGCGAACCTGTTAGTAAAATAGTTCCGACAATTACCTCGATACAAGAACTTAACGCAGATTTAGTGAGCACTTTGGTAGAACTTCAAAGTCTGGAGGTAATAGCAGAAGAACAAAACCTTAGGTATGCCCTTCCTGAGGAGGAGACGATAAGGAATCTTACTAATTGTACTGGTAGTATGATTGAATTATTGAATAGTGGTTATTCTGATTTTCAGGATGAAATACTGCCTTCTGGGAATGGATCTGTAACTGCGGTTCTTTACAGAGAAAATAATGATTATCAATTAATCATTCGCGGATTAATTGATATGGATATGAGCAGAGAACGTTGTGAAGACACAAAAGTCTTTATGACGTCTGATGAGATATTAATTTCTGAGATAGCGGATCCTAATAATAATTCAGAAGCTCGATTTATTGAACTTTATAACGCAGGTAACGATCAACTCCAATTAGATGGTTGGAATTTGATAAGATATACCAATGAAAATATTACTTCAGGATCAGAAATTGACCTTTCGGGGATAGTAGTCGAATCAAAGAATACTTTGGTTTTCTCGCCCAATGCCACCGAATTTGAGAGCGTTTACGGGTTTCCTCCCGATGTTGAAACGGGAAGTAATAGCCCGGCTGACTCCAATGGGGATGATAATATAGTACTAATAGATCCATTTGGCACTGCAATAGATATCTTCGGACTTATTGGGGAAGACGGTTCCGGAACAAATCATGAATTTGAAGATGGAAAAGCTGAAAGAAATGAAAATATTGTGAGGGGAAATCCGGTCTTTACTTTTAGTGAATGGACTATTTACAATGATTCGGGAGGTTCTGAAACATTAAATTTACCACAGAATGCACCTGAAGATTTTTCACCGGGAATCCGCTGATTTGTAAGATTTATGCAACTTTTTCTTTCTGAATAACTTCCAGATCATTAACAGTCACAGGTTTAAGAATATAGTCTTTTACAATTGGATAGCTTTTTATGCGCACCAGATCTCTCGGATCGACTGAAGAACTTATAATATATACTACCGTATCATTTAATTCTGAGGCATCAATTTTACAAAAATCATTCAGAAAGTCCCAGCCATTCATAATAGGCATATTTAAATCTAAAAAGATAATTGAGGGTAATTTATTTCCGGCTTCCAAATGAAGCCTAAGGCCATTCAGGGCTTCCTTTCCATTTTCATACACGAGAATATCTTCGCCAAAATTCACTTCCTTCATAAGACGTTTAATCCCATAAATAAATATATGATCATCATCAATTATACAAACATCTTTCAAGTTCTTCATTATTATTAGGATTAATTGTCAATAGCCTCAAAATACAATCGGAATGTAGCACCTTTATCTATCTGGCTATCCACTTCAATTTTACCATTCATGGATTCAATTTGATTTTTAGTAATAAAAAGCCCTATTCCTTTCGCATCTTCATGCCTATGAAAGGTTTTGTACATGCCAAAAATTTTATCACCATGCCTGTCAAGATCTATTCCCAGTCCGTTGTCGCAAAAGTCAACTTTGATATACGGGCCTTTTCTTGTGGCACTTATTTTAATGATAAGAGGTCTTTTTGGAGAACTATATTTTAGGCTGTTCGTAAACAAATTCAAAAGGATACTATCCATGTAAGCGGGAATAGCATTTATTTGAAGATTTTTACTTACGTCTATTTTACAAGTTGTATCTTTTTCTTTTAGGAGGACAGCAAGATTTTTCTTAACACCTAATATGGCCTCATATAAATTTACAGTACGCATTTTATCAATAGCCTCCGTTTTAACCTGAACCACCTCCGTTAAATGCTGCACGGTTTCGTCTAAACTTTCAGAAGCCTCGCACAACATTTTTATAAGCCTGTTCTTTTCTTCTTTATCTTTTTCCTCAGAGAAAAACCCAGTAAGCATAGATAAATTACTGGAATGAGACCTTAGGTTATGAGATACAATATGAGCAAAATTCGTTAAACTATTATTTTGCTCGCTGGTGATATCGAGAAGATCTTTTAATTTTTTTTCAGCTTTTTTATCCTTGGAGAAATCCCAATTGGCTCCAATCATTTTGACAGCATTTCCTTTAGAATCTCTGATAACATGACCTATTGCTTTAATATATCTGACTTCACCATTTGGCCATACCACTCTGAATTCGGTATTAAATTCTATTTCACCCTTTATTGCAAGATCTAATTCTTCCTGTGCAGACTTTATATCTTCAGGATGAACAGAAGATTCCCATGCTTCAACAACCCCACTGAAATCCTCTTTTTTGACCCTGTACAGTGAATACATATTATCATCCCATAACAGTTTGTTTTCAACCATGTCGTAATCCCAGATACCTATGGAGGCAACTTTTGTAGCAATTAACAACCTGTCGGAGACTTCCTCGCATTTTAATTCTACTCTCTTTTTTTCATCAATATCCTGGAAAGTACCATACATGCGAACTACTTTGTTATTTACTATCTCTACTTCTCCTTTTGCCCTCACCCATAATTCTCTACCCTTGGCAGTTATAATTCGTAACTCTTTATCCCACGGCACGCCATCTTTTATAGCATCACTTACCAGACTGGTTATTTTATTACGGTCAACACCTTCTTTATAAAAATTAATACCTTCTTCTAAATTAGGAATGAAATCCATAGGCACTTCATGAATTTCCTTAGTTACTTCTGTCCAGTACATCGTATTAGCCACTAAATCTACTTCCCATCCTCCTATTCGTGCAATACTTTTGGCTTTCAGCAAAAGCTCTTCTTTTCTTTTGGTTTCGGTGATATCATTTTTTATTATGATCAGGCCATTGATCTTGTCGTGATTCTCTTTCCATGGCGATATGGTCCATTCCAGCCATCGTGTCTTTTCCTCAAGAGGATTCAATTTTTGAATAACCTTCGTTATTTCCCCTCTTTGCAGACATTCTTCACAACATTTTAAAAATTCCTCGGAAGTGTAGTTGATTATATTATAGATGGAAACTCCAATTGGACTCTGGTTAATATTCTGCAATTCCTTTAACCAAAGCTCAGAATGGTCAATAATTTCCAGTTCACGATTTACAATAACTACAGAAGCAGGATAATCTTTAATAAAAGAAGATATTACAAGTGATTCCAAGTGATTTATTGGTTTTAAAGTTAGGTTTAATTGGTATAACGTAAGAAAATACCTTAAAAGTATATCATATAATACATCTTTCAATAATATTCATGTACCTCAATGCTCTGGTACAAATAACAAAAAGGGCATGTTGGCCATTTTAAGAGTCATTTTTAAACTGTTTCTTATACACCATAATAAGATCCCTATAGTGATATTTTTTTTATACATTTATTTCTTATGGAAGATAGAATAGCCGCTTTTTTTAATGAAATAAGAAATGGCAACATAGAAGCCGTTAAGAATTTGACTTCAGAATTACCTGCCCTCGTAAATTCTGTAGACCAGAGAGGGTCTACCCCTTTAATTCTTGCAACTTACTACGATCATAGAAAGATTGCAAATTTCCTGCTGGAGCAAGGGGCAAATATTGATGATAAAGACGCTTCAGGCAATACAGCGTTAATGGGAACCAGTTTTAAAGGCTTAGTAGAAATAGCTAAGGATCTAATAAACAGAGGAGCGAACGTAAATGAGAGAAATGCCTTAGGAGGCACCTGCCTTATTTATGCGGCTACATTTAACAGAGTAGAATTAGCGAAGCTACTATTAGAATTTGGTGCAGATACAACTGTTAAAGATGCCCGGGGAATAACAGCTCTGGACCATGCCAGAATGCAAGGATTTTCGGACTTGATAGCCCTTCTGGAAAAGAATGGATAATTTGTGATTCTTATGCAAAGTAAGCTAAAAGTAGCGTTGATACAGACCGAATTGATATGGGAGAATCCTCCGGAAAATAGAAATATGTTTTCCAAAAAGATCAAAGAGATTCCAAGCGATACGGATATTATTGTTTTGCCTGAAATGTTTACAACCGGATTTACAATGAACCCGGAAATAGTCGATGCTCGGGAGGGAGAAATTACGGTAAAATGGATGAAGGAAATAGCCAGAGAAAGGAATATTGCTTTGCTAGGAAGCATTTCTTTTAAGAAAAAGAATAAGTATTCAAACAGACTTTTTTTTATACATCCTGATGGCACGACCAGGACCTATGATAAAAAACATACATTTACCTTTGCCGGGGAAGATGAAGTATATGATTCAGGTACAAATAGATTAGTATTCTCATATAAAGGATTCCGGATTTGTCCTCTGATATGCTATGATCTTCGATTCCCTGTATGGTCTAGATATAAAGGAGATTATGACCTTTTAATTTTTGTAGCCAATTGGCCTGAACCCAGAATTGAAGCCTGGGATACTTTATTAAAAGCCAGGGCCATAGAAAATATGAGTTATTGTATTGGGGTTAATAGATTGGGTGAGGATAATAATGCACATAGATATCCGGGTCATTCAGCCATATATGACCCTATGGGCAATCAGATTGTTTTCTCCGGAAACGATGAGGTACTCTATGCATCTTTAAGCCTGCAAAAACTGGAAGATTTAAGGGCTCAATTTAAATTTTTGGATGATAGAGATCATTTTAATCTAGAACAGTAAATGTTTCAATTTTTTCCCAATTAGCCCGCATTTCAATAGCAGTTGGGTAATAGATAACTTTTTCAGGTTGAATCTTCCTTAAATAATTTCCTGTATCCCATTTGCCGTTCGCGTTCTTGTCAATAATAATCCGGATAAGATAATTTCCAGGCTCAAGGGTATTAAATTCTAAGTCTGTTGCTTCCGTTACGTATATTTCCCTGTACAATTCCCCTTTATCATCGGTTAATTGTACAATAATTGGATAGGTTATATCACCTGCTAGACTCAAGCGCAGATTCCCAAAATCAGCATAACCTCCTGTAGATAATCTATAGTTAATAGTATCATTTGTATCTCCAAAAAAGTCCGTCACAAAATCAGGAAGCAAATTTAGAAAATAGGTCTCATCCGGTTCTTTCTCAAACTTCATTGATATCCGGTTTAGTGCAGTATCTATTTGTGTTTCAAAATTAACTTCTATTGTATCCTTGTTAAAAATAGCAATCCTTGTTGTGTCTATATTAACTATAGGTATGCTGGTAGTTATATGGAATTCATCTGCAAAATTTAGCTTATTTCGGTGACTGGGGATGAGCATCAAAGAATCTGAAACCAGCTTTCTCGTTTTTACTGTAAATGTGTCAATTTTCTTCAGGCTTTCATTGGTCACTTTAAAAATAATTGAGTCTATTTCAAAAGGCGTAAACCAATAGTTAAGGGTGTCTTTTTCCGGTTCTTTGACTACGAGTGTTCTAACAGAGTCCGGTAATTCTGTTAGAGCTGCTACGTCTATTTTTTCATCTCCCCCGGAATAGCCAAAAATAATTTTGTTAGCGGCTGCAAAATTTGGCGTCTTTAAACTATAATTAGGGATTTCTTTAAAGAGATTAAGAAGAAAAACAGTGTCTGTAGGCAGCGTCACAGTGTCTTCAATAAAACCTATTTTATCAATATTCTGATCGAAAACGTTGTTTTTAGATTCATCCTTAATAGCAAAAAGCGCATATTTTCCCGCTTTGAGGTATTTAAGTTGGAAGATTGTGGTACTGTCTAAGGTATTTGTAAGATAATTGGGGGGTTTATTAAAGATGGTAGAATCAGTATATGCAGTATCTATTTCATATAGCATTACACTAATAAATTCGTCCGCTTTTAGATTGAAAGCATCTTTTACAACACCAGAAACAGTTAATGAATCAATATACGTACCCGTAGAAAAAACATAAGTTAAGAAGCTGTTCGGATTACCTTCATTATTATCCACAATGCTTTGTCCAAAATTTAAAGTATAGGTAGTATTCTCTAACAAAGTATCTTTTAATATTATTTCTACGAATTTGCTAGCCCCTCCTTGGGGAGAAACTTCCGGATTATATTTTAATGGGGGAGAAACTATTAACTGATTCTGAACATCTTCCAGTTTGATATATTCATCAAAATAAAGCCTGATTTTTGTAGCCTTGAATTCCGTTGTTAGGTTTTCAGGATCTGCCTTTATTAATACCGGGGGTGTTGTGTCTTTTGGTCCGCCGGTTGGAGTTCCTCTCCTGGCGCATTGTATTACCGCCAAGACAACTGCAATCAGGAAAAAGAAGGATAAAATACGCTGTATTCGAGGCATTTGATTATTCTATGAGGCAAAGAAACAATTAATTTATAGAATTGTGAAATTAAGGAACAACCGCCATCGCAGCAACTGAAATACTAACACCTTTTGCCTTTTTTATAGCCCGCGCGCAAGTTTCGATGGTAGCACCGGTCGTAATCACATCATCCACCAATAATACATTCTTGTCGCTTAAAATCTCGGGATGAGTCACTTTATAAAGATCGGGCATACCCCTCCAGCGGTAAATCCGGTTTTTCTTGGTTTGAGTCCTCGTATTTGCGGTCTTTACAAGGATATTCTCCATATAACTGGCATTAATGTGCTCTGCAATTCTTTTTGCAAAGCCTGAAACCTGGTTATAACCTCGCTTTTTAAGCTTATTTTTATGTAATGGAACAGGTATTACAATATCAATATGGTTTAGAGCGTTTCTTTCTTTTAGAATCTGGCCATACCAGTCACCTAAAAATTGACCTAATTGAGGTTGATTTTTATATTTTAAAAAGTGGATTAAATTTTTGACAATCCCCTGATCTGAATAAAAAAGGAAAGCAGCGGCCTTTTTTATGTCAATACGGCCATAAAATATTGTATCCACTGCATTTTGCTCAATAAAATTGTATTCGGTCAGTGGTATTTGGTTCCGACAAAGTGTACACAATAGCTGCTCTCCTCGATATAATTGAACATTACATCCAAAACACAACCTCGGTAGAAGTACCGTGTTGATATCATTTATTATATTTGATAGCTTGGAAAAGTACAAATCTTAACTAAACCTAATCTTATTTACTTAGCCTATCTGAATGGATATTCAAGATAATAAATTTAACTATAAGATAATACTTGCTGCATTAGTTGCCGTTATAATAGGTATATTAATTGCTTTCTACTATAGTTATGCCCAATCCAGAACTCAAATAAACTATCTTGAAGATGAAAAAGGGCTGCTTGTAAAAGATTTAACCCTGATGAAGACTGAAGTAGACCGACTGTCAGCACTTAACGAGGTTAACGAAATAGAATTGCAGGATTCAAGATACCGTGTACAGCAGCTTTTGGATTCGGTGGGTAGATTAAACTTTACCGTAGCTAAATTAAAGGAATATAGGAAAGAGCTTCGCGAATTAGAAGTAAGGCACGATAGTCTTAAACTCAAAAATAATTTCCTCAAATACAATAATATGCTCCTCTCCGATAAATATGAGGAGACTCGCAAAATGATTGAAGAATTAAGGGGAAAAAGCAGTTCTTTGGCAGAAGCCGAAGCCTTATTGCGTGAAAAAAATAGAGAGCTTAGCAAGGAATTGCGAATTAAGAGCTATTTAAAATTGGAAAATTCTGAAGGAAGTGGTTTTAGACTTCGAAGCGGAAAACCAATTAAAACTACCAAAGCCTCCACCATTGAAAAACTCAGAGGATGTGTAACAATAATGGGTAATCCTAATGACAGGAACGAAGAAAAGGTTTTATACTTTCAGTTTCTTGGCCCAAACATGAGTGTTATAGAGGATAATGCCAATATCATTTCAGTAAATGGAAATGTCTACAGTAAAAGGGTAGAACTTATATCCACAGGGAATGAACTTAGCGTATGCGATTTTATAACGATTCCTGAAGGTTCATTGGAACCTGGCAGGTATACGCTAAATATTTTTGAAAATGAAAAACTTCTGTCATCTTCAGAATTTCAATTGAAATAAACTTTACTTCATAGTCTTATTTCATTTTATTTCCATCTCTTAAATAATAAATGCGATAATATTCTATTTTTGCCAAATGGCAAATCAAGAAGACATCTTTAAAAAGGTAATCTCACATGCGAAAGAATATGGCTATGTGGTGCAATCAAGTGAAATATATGATGGATTGAGCGCAGTTTATGACTATACTCAGAATGGAGCTGAACTTAAAAAGAACATAAAAGAATACTGGTGGAAAGCCATGGTACAGATGCATGAAAATATAGTTGGCATAGATGCTGCGATATTTATGCACCCTACTACCTGGAAAGCATCCGGGCATGTTGATGCATTTAATGATCCACTTATAGATAACAAAGATTCTAAAAAAAGATATCGTGCAGATGTATTGGTTGAGGATTACGTTGCCAAAATAGAGGCTAAAATTGATAAGGAAGTTAATAAAGCTTCCAAGCGATTTGGTGAATCATTTGATAAAGCTCAATTTCTGACAACTAATCCGCGAGTTTTGGGTTATCAGGAAAAGGCTCAAAGTATACTTAAACGCTTAGGACGATCTTTGGAAGCAGAAGATTTAGCGGATGTAAAGAACTTAATCGAAGAATTGCAAATAGTTTGCCCCATTTCAGGGTCAAAGAACTGGACAGATGTTAAACAATTTAATTTAATGTTCGGAACAAAACTA
>NZ_CAMYIP010000048.1:4384-19969 GCF_947258525.1 uncultured Eudoraea sp. | reverse complement strand
AAGCCGGGGGTAAACCTCTTGGCTATGATAACCTGATGAAAAAAGGAATAGCGATCCTGAGTCCTGACAAAATTGTCTGATGTCCTGGCATCGATGGTGAAATTACCATAGTAAGATACACTTACCGGCATTTCATTACCACGGGTTTGTCTTAAGAGTGCCACTTTCCAGTTAAAATCCTGCAAGCGATCAAATTTGGTAGTTCCAAATCCGAGTGTTAATCTGTCATGAACCGCATATGAAACGCCTATTCTAATATTAGATGGCGCCCATATCCCAATCAAATCGTTCGTTCCACCATTAATTGTTCCAAACCTGTGCGCCATTTGTATCTCCATAGTGTTTTTGCTGTAGAGCACATTTGTTGGGTTATCGATGATCCAGGCACTTTCAAATGCCGCTCTTTCCAGTTTTACAGGAACGGTATCTTTAACTTTTTCCTGAGCGAAGATCAAGAAGGGGCTAAATAAAAATACATAAAGGATTATTTTATAGTTTTTCATTTTTCATGTTTTTATTTAGTTATTCTCAGCCCCCTGGTCTATCCAGCCTTTTATTAACGCAATTTCATCTACATCCAAAGTAAAACCGGGATCAGGCTGATGCCCTATACCTGGTAGTTTTTGATACAATTCAGAATTCTCGGCATCTCCTGCGATAACATAGTCAGGTACAATTGCGTTATAGGAATTGCCTTCTCGCAGATCGGGATTTGCGATAGTAGTGTTATGGCAGCCAATGCAGTTCGCGGTAAATATGGGTTGTATGTCATCTTGAAATGAAACTATCTGATCCTCCGGTATTTCTGGAATCTCTTCTATATATAGTTCATCATAATAACATGAAAAACACATTAAACTTAGACTGCTAACCAGAGCTAATCGAAATAGTTTTTTCATTTTATTGTTGTTATTTAACCGGCCTTTTGCTCTCACATATATTCCTTTTTTTAGAAAAGTATAATGAGTATCGGAAGAACCGGGGAAAACCTTCATTATATTTTGCCATCTGATTTTTGCCAAAGCATAATGAAGATCCCACTATTAATTTTGTAAAGCTTCAATAGAATTTTTAAGCAATGCCCTTGTATAGGCAGGGTTATGTACCCCTTTACTTTGATCTTCAAGTAAGGTCCTGTAATTCCATGCGGCTTGTGCTAATTTAGCGGAATACGTTCCGGGAACATAATATCCATCCACGTCGAACATATTATTGGCAGCTAAAAGGGCTTCTAAAGTGGCCATATCCGCAGAGAATCCATTAATTTCATCCGGAGCTCCGGCGGGATGGCAAGTGATACAAGCTTCATCTTTTGGAATCCAGGAATGTAATCCCTGGCTAATATCAGAAGATTCTCCCATATGACAATTTACACAGGAAGATCCTGTTCTGTGTGTGGCGGATCCCACACCTGGGTAAGGTTCAGAACCAGCAATATTGGCTCCCATGATTCCTTCGAGCATTGTAGATTGTGGTCCATGGTGAGGACCAAACCTTTTGGACGTAATTTCATAATCTCCCGTACTCGATGGGATCTCATAGCTGTTTCTTGGTTGGTGACATGTAATACAGTTGTTACTGGCGTTACCAAAATCAATCACGGTAGCTGAATCAATAACCAGGGTTACCGCATTGAAATTTCGTAATGCATAATCGTAACCGTCATTTTCAAAATCGAAGCTGCTGTGTTTGTCATGACATGTTGTACAGTATAATGGAGAAGCGTTGGGATATGGGTTAATAGTATCATACACTGCAAAACCCAGAGAATCAACACCAATTAATTCTAAGGTATATTCCTTAACTGACCCAGTAGATATATAATCTACATACCCCTCTTCAGAGTGGCATTGTGCACAATCTGCTCTCGGAGCAGCAAAACTAACAAAGCCTGTGCCGTGTTTTGATAATTCCCAGGAAGCAAACAAAGGATCTCTGTTTTCGTTTGAGTGGCAACTAACACAAGAGGCAGTACCATCAACCCCGTCAACCCCATCAATTCCGTCAATACCATCAATACCATTTGCTCCATCTGCCCCCGGAGGACCGGAGGACCTAGAGCGTCACTGGTACATTGAACACACAGTAAAGCTGATGCAAAAACCATCAGATAACCTAATAATTTTAAATTTTTCATAAGACTGTCTATTTAACCGGTTTATTAATCTTCTGTTAAAATTATGACCGGAACTTTACTTAAATTATGATAAATATCATATTTTTAAAAAGTTAAAAATCTGAATATCAATGTGTTATTAACAAGTGTCAATTTTTAATAATCTTTTGAGCGCAACTAAGGTTACAAACTTATATATATTTAGACATCAAATAATGGTTAGACAGAACAGGTCATTTAAAATAAACTTTGTTATTTTTGCGGTCTTATTTTCGGGATGTGGTTTGTTCCCGCCGGTGGCGGGACAGGCTGGTAGCGTAAGCCGCCAAACGCCGGAGTGGTCGCAGGCCCTGAAGAATATAGGATTTGAATTAAAAATGAAGAATTAGAAAACTAATAGAATCGGGATGTGGCGCAGTCTGGTAGCGTACACGGCTGGGGGCCGTGTGGTCGCAGGTTCAAATCCTGTCATCCCGACTTAACACTTTTAAGTGGTATCAAAGTACTGTTAATCTATTGATTTTCAGTACTTTTTATTTTTTGTGATATCATATAATATCATCTGAAATCATATAAATCGTGTGCGTAACGGGATAATTCTCGGCACATATATTGTTGTAACTTTAAGTAGCTTTTGAAGGTATTTTGCTTTCGTCTTTACCAACCTATAGTATTAATTTAAAGACGTATAACATGCACAACAACAGTAGATTATCAGTATTATTCTTTACCAGAAAACACAGAAAAATTTCCGAGAATGTAATCCTTTATGTTCGCATTACATCTAATGGAACAATCAAAGAAATGAGCTTAAATCGGGATATCCCTCGTGTGCTTTGGGACAATAATAAGAAGAGAGGAAGGGGATATTCCCAAAATATCCAGTCGCTCAATAAATACCTTGACCAAGTATATACCAAAATTCATGAGTGTCATAGACAACTCTTATATGAGAATCAGCTTGTAACTGCTTCCTCTATACGTGCAAAGTACTTGGGAGAAGATGAAGATGGTAAAACATTGCTTGAATTAATCAAATATCATAATTCCAATATGCATACTTCATTAAAAAAAGGAACTATGAAGAATTATGGTATCACTGAACGTAACATCAAAAGTTTTATGAAAAGTGATTACGGTATTGAAGATATAAAGCTGAGGAAACTGAACTATCGATTTATAGTAGACTTTGAGCAGTACTTAAGAAGGTATAAACCAACAACCAGAACCCAATGTGGAAATAACGGAGCCATGAAACACATGGAACGTTTAAAGAAGATGTCCCGATTAGCAGTACGGTTGGAGTGGATAGACAAAGACCCCTTTATTAATTACAAGCTACGATTCGAAAAAACAGAACGACAGTTTTTAACTGAGAGGGAATTGGAGCTAATAAAGGAAATGGACTTCACACAAAAGAGTACCCAACGAATTAAAGACATTTTTCTATTCGCTTGCTATACGGGGTTATCCTATATTGATGTTAAAGAGCTAAATTCTGACCATTTAGTAAGAGGGATAGATGGTAATGAATGGTTATACACCAAGCGTACCAAGACCGATGAACCTCTGAAAATTCCCTTACTACCTCAAGCCAAAGAGATTATTGAAAAGTATGCGGATGAGCATGATATCATTGAAGCTGGAAGGTTAGTACCCATTTACAGTAATCATATGATAAATCGAACCTTGAAAGAAATCATCAAGGTTTGTGGAATTCGAAAGAATATAACGTTTCATGTGGCACGTCATACGTTTGCCACCGCCATTACACTTTCCAATGGAGTTCCTATTGAAACCGTATCGAAACTATTAGGTCATTCAAAACTATCAACTACTCAAATTTATGCTAAGGTTGTTGAAAAGAAAGTAGGAGAGGATATGCAGAATTTAATGAATCATTACAAGGCGAAGAAGAATCAAAATAGCGAAGCCCCCAAATCCTTACCCTAACTTTTGCGCATGGTTCCTGTTGGGTTTTTGTAGCGTCCCGAAAGGTAAGCCTGCCTGTCGGCAGACAGGCGTGAAGCAAAAATCCGATAGGGCGCAACCTACTTTTTTGAATGAAAAGTGCCCTTTTAAGGTTTACAAAATTTAGTAGCGAAGCGGATAAGGTTTGTAAAGCAAGAGGGTAACGCGCTAAAGCGATGTTACGGATTACAAACCATTGATTTTCAATTAATTGAAAATATAGTGCGATTATTTTTTGCGTCAAAAACACAGTAAAAACCCTGTGAGACCCTATAAACGTTGAAAAAATTTACTGTAAATGGAATTGAAAAAGAAGAAAAAAAGCGATTTCTCGGCCATAAGCATCAATCGGATAGTTGCCGGAAGATATCGGGAATTCTCAAAGAAAATTTCCAAGTCGCATACCCTGACTTTGCAACTGATGATGGACTTCTTTGAAGGGGCAAACATCTCACCGAAGAACAAATATTTGATGAACTATATGGGTTCTGAACATCGGCTGAGCAAAAGGCTGGATTATTTGGAAGAACTACTTCGTAATTGGGAAAAGAATAGCGGCATTCCAAAAATTCATGATATGCTCAAAAAGGTATTCGACTTCGCAGAACAAGAAGGGAAAAACAGTCGAAAGGATTTAGAGTTACAGCAAAAAATGTATGACCAATCCTTGAAAAGGGACAAGGCGACCCAATACGATAATTATATGCTCAAAGAGAACTGGAAAAAGGAGCGTAAACAGATTTTGAAATTATTGGACCGAATCACATTGGAAAAATCCCGATTTGGAAAATCGTTCTATAAAATTGAAATCGAAGAAAGCGATTTGGAAAGTTTGAAACAGGATTTGAATAAAGAGCTTTGATTTACCTCGCAAAAAGATAGGATGAAGCTTGGTAAGGATTTGGGACTTGCAGCACGAAACTTTGTTTCGCTCGCTTCTGCTTAGTGTCCCATAAGTTTTACCGTCTAAGTATCTGGTTAAAACCTAATTATTAATCCAAAGTCGCCTTTATTTCTCTATCTTTCACGATAAGTTTGAGAATTTACTTCTTTAAGTTTTCTAAATAAAACCACCAAACACGATATGAAGAATTCGAGTAACTTTTCGAAATTGGAACAAATGCAGGAAGAACAACTGCCAGTTCCAAAACATAAACTTCACGACTGGACTCATTTTGCAGGGCTATATGCGGCCGAACATGTGGCAGCAACCGAGTTTGTAATAGGAGCCACCTTTGTTGCCCTAGGTGCAAAGACCATGGATATAGTCATCGGTCTGCTTATTGGAAACATTTTGGCCGTATTAAGCTGGACTTTGATTACTTCTCCGATTGCCGTTGACACCCGATTAAGCCTTTATACCTATCTCAAAAAAATTGCAGGCAAGAAAATGTCATACCTGTACGATTGGGCCAATGTGCTCATATTCACGGTAATTTCTGCTGCAATGGTAACGGTCTCGGCGACTGCTGTGCGATTCGCCTTTGATATTCCTGCGCAGCTGAATTGGTATCCCACAAACTTTTGGTTCATATTAATTGTTTTCTTGGTCGGCATGGTTGTAGTCTATGTCGCCATCTATGGTTTTAACGCCGTTTCTGATTTTTCAGGGATATGTGCACCATGGCTATTTACTATGTTTACTAGCGGTGCATTGGTCTTGCTTCCTGCTCTTTCGTTAAGTGTTTTGGAGAAACCACTTCCTGGTAGCTGGTCTGAATTTGTGGATATTGGGAATCTCTCCATATGGACGGGAATAAATAGTGATGGGGAAAGCGGTATAGGATTAGTCGAGGTTATCGGTTTTGGATGGGCTGCAAATACCATTACACATTTTGGCTTGATTGATATGGCATTATTGCGATTCGCAAAGAAGAAATCCTACGGACTGGCAACAAGTACGGGAATGCTATTTGGTCATTATATTGCATGGATTGCCGCTGGAATTATGGGTGCTGGTGCTGCCGTGATTTTAGGGAAGACCATTGTTGAGCTTGACCCCGGTGATGTGGCTTACTATGCATTAGGATGGTCAGGGTTTGTGATTGTTATTGTGGCAGGATGGACAACGGCCATCACCAATCTCTATCGGGCAGGATTGGCGGCACAAGCCATATTTTCCAGTTTCTCCCGTCGAAAGACCACCATGGTGGTGGGAATTGCAATGGTTATCATTGCCTGTTTTCCCTTTGTATTCTCCCAGATACTTCCCTTGTTGACCTATGCTGGCCTATTGGTGGTTCCTGTCGGAGCTATTGTGTTTGCTGAACATCAATTGTTTCCCAGAATCGGATATACACGTTATTGGTCAAAGTATCAAGACTATCTGACCAGCATACCCGCCGTTGCTTCTTGGGGATTGGGTTTGGTATTCGGTTTTGGTCTAAACTTTTTAGATGTGATGTCATTCTATTATCTGTTTATTCCAACATGGTTCTTCACCATTGTTTTATATACGTTTCTGGCGGGTCGTTATGGTGCCAAAAAAACATATCCAGAAGCAGAAGCCAAGGAAAAAGAGTTCGATGAACTGGTTGATGAGTACCACGAAAAATTGGCCGCTGAAGAACCAACCCCGCCAACGGACAATTCTTTATTTACAAAAACATTAAAAGTCGTAGCAGTGACTGCTTTGTCAATTACTTTGATATTGGCGGCAAAGGTTTTGTTTGGCAGTGCTACGGAAAAGGACTATCTCGTCAACAGGGAAACCTTTTATTTCTATGGATTTGTCTGTACGGTTACCTATTTCGTTACTGCGTATTGGGCAATGAAAAGGAACAAGGTGAAAATTGGATCTTAATCTGTAGAAAAGTAAAGATGGAATTAAATCAGAAAAATCTAGACAATCTTTCAAATCGAATTTCCTGTCCTGAATATGACAGAAAATCATTAGCAACAGGAATTGTCCATATTGGGGTTGGTGGTTTTCATCGTTCGCATCAGGCCTACTACATTCATCGATTGTTACAAAAAAATGATGCCCATAATTGGGCAATCTGTGGTGTGGGTCTACGGGAAGGAGACCGTAACATGTATAATGTCTTAATAGAACAGGATGGCCTTTATACCTTGGTCACCCAGCACCCCAATGGGAACATTGAAAATGAAATTATCGGTTCTATTACAGAGTTTCTATTGGCGGTTGATGACCCTCAAGCCGTTATCGATAAATTGGCAAGTGAAACCACTGAAATTATTTCCTTGACCATCACCGAAGGGGGATATAATTTTAATCCATCAACCGGAGCGTTCGATTTTGAAAATCCTGAAATACAACATGAACTGAGAAATCCGAATGAACCCAAAACGGTTTACGGTTATTTGACCGTAGCACTTAAAAAAAGACGTGCCAACGGATTACCACCATTTACAATCATGTCCTGCGATAATATTCAGCACAATGGAAATGTCGCCCGTAAAATGGTATTGGCTTTCGCAAAAAAACAAGACCCTCAATTAGCTAGTTGGATAGAAAAAGAAGTTAGCTTTCCGAATAGTATGGTTGACAGAATTACTCCAGTGACTGCAAAGGAGATAATGGACTATCTAAAAAATGAATATGATTTCCAGGATAAATGGCCTGTAGTATGTGAGCCTTTTATCCAATGGGTTGTTGAGGACAATTTTTCAAATGTTAGACCGCAACTTGAAAATGTAGGGGTACAGTTCGTTCCTGATGTGACGCCTTACGAAAAAATGAAGATTCGGTTACTAAATGCAGGGCATTCTGTATTGGGTATTACGGGGGCAATATATGGGCACCCGACCATTGATGCATGTATGCGTGATGAAGTGTTTGCAAAGTTTATGCGAGTCTTTATGGATAAGGAAGTCACTCCAATTTTGGGTTCCATAGAAGGAATCGATATAGAGGAATACAAAGACAACTTAGCAATTCGTTTCGGCAATCCCAATATTAAGGATAGCGTTAGTAGAATCTGTTCAGAAAGTTCGGCAAAACTTCCAAAATTCTTGGTTCCGACACTGATGGAAAATTTGGAGCAGGATGGCAGCATTAAATTTGCAACATTTATACTTGCTGCATGGTGCTATTATTCTGACAAAAGAATCGATAAAGATGGAAGGCCTATTGAAATAATTGATGCTATGGCCGAACAACTTCATGAAGCAGCCAGAGAAACCACCACAGATCCTTTGGCATTTCTAGAGCAAGAATCCCTTTTTGGTAATCTTATCAACAACGAGCGATTTACTGAGTTGTACAGCGAAATGATTGGGAAAATCTATTGGGACTCCAATATCAAAAAATATATGCGGGATGTTCTTGGTGAGTAGTCCATTAGAACCAACGGTTCTTAGGACTGGAATTTGGGGCACTATACTTTATTTTCAACGGTTTTTGATACAAATTTAATTATGTCGATAAAATTACAATTTTTCGACATATATTTGTATTATGTCGATGTTGTCGACATAGTTGTATTTATATGTCGAAATCATGTATAATCCAAACGAACCTTATAACGATTTACCTTTACTACCCCCAAAAGTAGAACTTGAAACCAAAAAAGTTTTAAAGCAAGCTATTGCGGCTACGCGGGTATTGGCAGAGCTAAAGGGTAGGGCTGATGAAATACCCAACCAATCAATGCTTATCAATGCAATTACCTTGCAGGAAGCAAAAGATAGTTCCGAAATTGAGAATATCGTAACCACCCAAGATAATTTATACCAAGCTTTTACTACCAATACCAGCACCACCGATGCACAGACCAAAGAAGTATTGCGATATCGGCAAGCTTTATGGGAAGGTTACAATAACTTAGATAAAAGACCTTTATCTACAAATACCTTCATTTCTATAGTTCAGACTATCAAAGAGAATAATGCCCGTATTCGTAAAACAACTGGAACAAGAATAACCAGTGGTAATAAAACAATTTACACGCCACCCGAAGGGGAGAAGGTCATCAGGGACTTGCTGAAAAATTTAGAGGACTTTGTACACTCAGAAAATGGTATTGATGATTTGGTACAATTGGCGGTAATGCACTATCAATTCGAGGCTATTCACCCATTCCCAGATGGAAACGGAAGAACAGGAAGGGTTTTAAATATTCTGTACTTGGTGGAAAAAGGTTTATTGGATGCACCAATTTTGTATTTAAGCAAATATATAATTGAGAATAAAAATCAGTATTACGCAAAGTTAAGAGCTGTTACCGAGAAACAAGATTGGGAAGGATGGATTTTGTATATGCTAAAAGGTATTGAAGAAACGGCCAAATATACTCTTGAAAAAATAAATACTATCAATACCTTGATGGATAAGACCATTACTTTGGCAAAAGAAAAATTGCCTTCTCGGGTTTATTCCAAGGAATTAATAGAATTGCTTTTTGAACAACCCTATTGCAAAGTGAAATTTTTGGTTGATAAAGGTATTGCCAAGCGTCAAACCGCAGCTGAATATTTACAAGAATTAGAAAAAATAGGTATTTTAAAATCTCAAAAAGTAGGAGTTGAGAATTTGTTTTTGAATGTGAGTTTATTTGAGATACTTAAGAATTAATAATATTTAGATGAAAACAAATCGTATTGATTTTCTGCCTATTTTTATAGTGGTAAAAACGCATAAAATTTACCTTTAAAAGTTATTATTTAGTAAACGTGTTCTTATTAGGAAACGACATTAAATAACAGTATTTAAAATATTGATAATCAGATACTTGAAATAGTTAAGTGGATGCTGTCATCCCGACAAGCAGAAAGCCTGAAAATCGTAAGATTTTCGGGCTTTATCATTTTAAAGCGTTGACCATGTATGGTCATAAGCGCTAAAATGAAAATAGCCAGGAATGGATATGCCATTTCAGGCTTTCTATTTCCAGCGGAAAATGTAATTAGGATTATCCAAATCCTGATTTACCATATACTCTTCAGCTGCTAAAATGAAAATAGCCAGGAATGGCTAAGCCATTTCAGGCTTTCTATTTCCAGTGGAAAATGTAATTAGGATTATCCAAATCCTGATTAAATACTAGCTATGGCGTCCATTTATTCTGCTGTTTATGAACGGGTTGTTTAAAATGCGTTTTAACGCATTTTTACACATTGTTGTAGGCTGTTTATTTTACTATTAACTATTCTTTTGAGCAGTCTTATATATTACGGGCATTTGTCCTTTCCATTTATTCCATAAGTCATTTTCTGTAATTAGCTTAGCCATAAAATGACCAACATTAATTCTGCTTACAGTTCCGGCATCAAAAATCGCACTTCTTGTTGGCGAGGGATAAACCTCGTATTCTGTGACCCTGTCTTCGTTTACTAAACCATCTGGACGAACAGCTACCCACTCAATTAAATTATTTTTTTGACCAACCTTAGTTCGTAAATAATCGGCAGCTTTTTCATTATCCACATGCGGAGGCAACAATAATCTAAGTAATGCTATTACAAATCTTTGACCTATTGAAATGGGTTCATTTAAGTCTCTGTTACGGTTTCCAGAAGTGTTCATCAATACAATTTTCACTGGTTTATCAGGTGCATTCTTTTTAATTGCATTACAGAGGAGGATGACGGCGTCTGTAACTAGTTTTCGAGGTTTTCCATATAACCCTTTCCAATTCATATTATGACCTAAACATGAAGCGACTGCATTACAATCTTGAATGTATTCGGCCATTTCATCTTCGGTAATATCTGATATGCTAGCTTGGATGATGGACAGTTGGTTGTTGGTTTTCCATGAATCAGGTAATTTTTCAGGTGAACGGACAATAACCTTTACTTTTTGCTCGAAATTTAGCAGTTGCTCCACTAAATGTTTTCCGGTTGCGCCTGTTGCGCCAACTACTAATGTCGTCATATTGTATTTTAATTAATTCTTTGAAATAAAAGTTCTAATCTAATAGCCTACAATGGTCTAATATATAAGTCCTTTTCATAGGATACGTTGTTGTGCGTTCGTTATTCTTATCTGGAAGATCACCCATTTAGATAATGTTTTCATCAGAGTGTTTAGGAATCTTAACGCCCTTGATTAATAACCATATCATAAAAACCAACTCTCCCCAGCCTAAGAATAGGCTAAAGGTAACTTCGAAATCAGGAGAAAGAATTTTGCCCAAATAATCTATTAAGTAACTTAATCCTGCCAACATGAGCAACAGGCCAATAATTCTGGGTTTATACTTTGATTTCCAAAATAAGTAGCCAAGTAGAGCGAGATGAAACCCAAAAAATATTAGTCCAAAGTTCCAATCATTTTGAAAAGAATCAATTGACAACATCACTTCGGTAGCTAATTCATTCAAATCGCTTAAATAATCGGCTTGACCAATTAGATGTAAAATGTCGGTATAATTAAGTAATGCTATTCCTAATATCACGGTATAGACCAGTCTGAACCAAGCCACTAGTAACGAGATACTTTGACTTATTGATTTAAAATAAAAATAAAGAGCCCATGCTACAATCAAGTCACATAGGAGTACGATAAAAAGGCCGAAAATTCCAGCACGGAATAACAATTCATTTGATTGAATATTGCTTATGGTTTGAGCTTCATTTTCAGGTTCAATAAGCTTCTGAAAAACGAGATAATCAGAAAGAAGCCATGAAATGGTCATAATCAGCAACCCAATGCCAGCGAACAATGATGCTTTTTTTAATGACATAATACTATTTGATAATTTTCACTGTGTTTAATAATGACGCACAACGGTAACGGCTATGGCAAGTAGGGCAGGCAAGGAAACTTTTCGTTTCCGTCTGCACTCGTAGCCAGAGCTTTTTGTTTTGTAATTATTTTTTCTTTTTTAATTGCCAATTCCAAAAGATTTGGCGGACTTAGCAAACACGCCCAAGCCTTTAAATATAAGACTTTATGCCCTATTTGCTATAGCCATTGTTGGCATTAGTTTTATTTCCACACGATAAATTTAACTATTCCTTACAACATCGTTTCGTTTATTTCGTTTAAGTTTGTGTTAAACCTTAACAACTAATACTAAAATGGAACATTACAAGAACATAAAAAGGCCATCTAAAGAGGAGCAGATTACAGCGATGAAATCTTATAATGCTCTCGCTGCTACATTGGAACAACTGACTTCTAAAAATCCAGAAATTGAGATAGAAGAAACTGAGGAAAAGATAAAGATTCCTCTTAAAGCCCTTAAGCTTTTAGCGAAAATTTTAAAAGCAACTAGTGAAGGGAAGCCAATTTCCCTAGTCCCAATGGCCACAGAAATGACTACTCAGTCAGCTGCTGAATTTTTGGGATGCTCCCGTCCACATTTAGTTAAATTACTAGAAGAAGGTAAAATCCCATTTGCTAAAGTTGGTAAGCACAGAAGGGTTAAGTTTGAGGATGTTGTTAATTATAAGAATGAGATGAAAGCCAATCAAGAGCAGATTTTGATGGATATAATGAAGTCAGATGAAGAATTAGGGCTATATGATTCATAGTGTCCGATTTACGTGTGTTTTAGACACGAATATTATTTATCCAATTGAGATTAGGGATTTGTTGTTTTGGTTTGCTCACTATGAATTGTTTACACCGAAATGGAGCAATCATATTTTTGATGAATGGGAAAAAGTGATGAAAGAAAAAGGAGTAAGTGAGGAGCAAATCAAGAAGCGAACAAATATGGCCAATTTGGCTTTTCCAGATGCACTTGTTTCGAATTACGAGCCTCTGATTGAAACTTTGACCCTTCCTGATTTAAAGGATAGACATGTTATGGCCGCAGCCATAAAGACCAACGCCAATGTCATTGTTACTAATAATCTTAAAGATTTTCCTGAAGAGTATTTGGCCACTTTCGGATTGTCCGTAAAATCAGCTGACGATTTTATTACCGACATAATTGATTTAAACCATGACAAAGCTGTTGAAGCGTTTCGAAAATTGGTTTTGAATAGAAGAAATCCTGATTTAGATGAATTTGAGGTTTTGGATATTTTAAGAAAAAATGGTCTGAAAGATTCCGCAGATTATCTACATTCCTTGATTTGACAAATTAATGCCAACGGTCTCGACTATGAGTAGTTGCGTGTCCCGATAGCTATCGGGATAGCACTTAACTTAGCAAGCCTGCTGCCGGCAGGCAGGTACACAACAAGCTGAAAATCCGCGACTCGCTCACCGAAGCTCTGCGAAGGTGGGAGGATTTTCAGAAGTAGGCAAGAACAAGCAATTACTTATAGCCATTGTCTTGGTTAGTGTTTTTATTTATTTACTTAATTTCAATATTCTAAATGCTCCTTGAATTACCAAAACAAAAACGATTGTTCCGATAATTAAGTCAGGTTTATTTGAGTTCAACCAATTGACCAAAACTCCTGCTGTTATTACTCCCAAATTTATTATCACGTCATTTGAAGTGAAAATCATACTCGCTTTCATATGAGCCTCTTCTTTACTCTTTGACTTTTGTAAAATGTAAAGACAAATTCCGTTTGCGATAAGTGCCAAAATCGAAACGATTATCATTGTCGAGAAGTCAGGTAATTTTTCTGCACCGAAAAATCTTCTCAATACTTCTACAAATCCAATAACCGCAAGAGTAATTTGAAAATATCCAGCAAGTTTGGCAATCCACTTTTTTCTTGTCAAAGTTCCGCCAACCGCAAACAGACTGATTCCATAAACAAAACTGTCTGCCAGCATATCTAAACTGTCTGCAACCAATCCCATTGAATTTGAAATTAGTCCAGTTGTCATTTCGATTAGGAAAAAAGCAAAGTTTATGCCGAGTACTGTCCAGAGTAGTTTTTTCTGGTTTGAGTTTTCATGAAATACCGTTTGCTCGGTTTGTTCAGTTGAGATTTTCTTTCCCCCTAAATTCAGTTCTAGAACAGACTTTTCGATTTGGTCAATTTCTCCGCTGTGAAAAACGGTCAATTTTCGGTTGGGAATGTCAAAGTCCAAATTTGCAATACTTGAGATTCCGTCCAGTTTCATGCGGATTAGATTTTCCTCTGAAGGACAGTCCATTTTGGTAATCTCAAATATCGTTTTGTTCATTTAATTTTCCGGTTTTTGGACATTAACCACAACATGTTGGCTATGATTTCGTCACGCCTTGGCGTGATGAATTATAGCCCTTATTGTGCATAGTTGTTTTGTGAAGATTAAGACTGATTACGATGATTTGGCAATATATTGTACATTTTGTCAATTTATATTGTACATTATATCAATTATTTAAAAAAGTAATAAAGATGAAAAAAATAACTGGAATAGCTGTTGCATTAGTGTTAATTGTTATTTATGCTTTTGCCCCGTACAATGAAGCTAAAACTCAAAATACTACAGAAACAAAGCAAGTTTATGCCATTCATGAAATAGAACTTAAAGCAGAAACAGATACGGAAAAATTTGAATCGTTAGTTTTGAATAAAATCGCACCAATATATGACAAGATGGAAGGACAAAAGTTGATTTTGGTAAAAGGTGATAGGGGTATACGTGCCGGTAAATATTCAATTCTATTAACTTTTACAAGCATAGAAGACCGAGACCGAATATATCCTCCTTCAGGGGAAATGGAAGCCGATTTTGGTGATCAGGCGATCTGGAATAAGTTTGATACAATGGTAGTAGATGGATTGGGAAAAACACATACCGACTATGTGAAAGTCATTCAATAAATTGAGACATAAAAATCACTGGTGTATCGATCAAATTCAATTTTAAAAGTACTATCCATTTATATATTTATCAACTAACCACAACGGTTTGTGTATGAAGCGTAGTGGCTAATAGCCAATATGATTTTATATACGTTGTTTGCCTTTCCTTATGTACTCTTTTTGATTGATTTTTTCTTATTCGTAAACACAAATATTATGGAAACGATTATACCAATAACAAACTGTGGTATTGCATAGGAAATCAACGAGCTGGTAAACATCGGAAGTATTTCATACGATTTCCGGAAACTATTTATTTGTTGTTCTATTTCATTGGCAGCTACGTTGGATTCTTGTAAAGAAATTGTCCAAGTTTTCGAAACGGTATCCACCCAGGATGGATCTAAATAGCGGGTGTATATGAACATATACGTCTGAAAAATCAATCTTGAAATAAGAACAATCCCAATAATGACTAAAATGGCATTTAGAAAGTTAAGTTTTATCTCTTTACGATTCCTCAATTCAGTTAGACTTAAGATTGAGAAAACTATTACCAATATATAAGTCAACAATACAAACCAATTTGTCAATCCTAAACCTAGCCACGTGAGTATCTGAGTTCCGAGTGCTACAGAAACACCCAATAAAATTCCCCATTTTAATATTGTCTTTAGTCGCATAATTATTTCATTTTATTGATATTTTTTGCTGAATTGGTTTTAGACAATTTTCCTTATATAGATCCAAACTTAGTCATTTTATGGCTGGTCATAATGAAGGCTAACGTTAAAGCTATGATTACGGTGCGGGAAATCCAATAGGATTTTCTATCCGGAATCGAGCTGGTTAAAATTAGGGATTTTCTCTTTGACAAAGGCCAG
>NZ_CAMYIP010000048.1:0-4370 GCF_947258525.1 uncultured Eudoraea sp. | reverse complement strand
GACAAAGGCCAGCACTTAATTATAGGTAATGTTAGCGGGTGTAGTGCGCCTACTCCTGGGATTTCACCCATCTCCAATATGATACACTAACCCCTTTTTAAAAATGGCCCTAACCGTCCAGTTTACGTCATGCTATTCATGGCCATTTGAAAAAAGAAAGGACTGCACCAGTCTTTTTCTATCATTATTTTTTAATTAAACCACTATACCCGCTAACGGTTTTGTATATGGCCAGTGCTGCTCATCGCAACACCTGCTTACATGAAAATTAATTTGATTAAAAGGTAATTAATTTTTGGGTAGGGGAAGAGGCATTGGCTATCTACGTTGTTGTAGCACGTTTTTACTTATCTTCACCGTAGATATCGGTCCACATTGCCCTCCAAATTTTCCATGAATTATCTAATTGTCTTCTATAGATTGTTGTGTTAATCCCTTTTTGCAACCTTCCGAAGCTGATAGAATCCTTTTTATATGTCCAATCCAATATAGATTTATGGGTTGATATTGCTATTGTATCGATTATGTCTAAACTAATAATTTCGGTTTCATAATTGTTAATAATCGTCTCTGAACTATCTTTAGGAAACCAAAATTTTCGAATTTCAGATTTTCCCTCTATTGGCTTTAGCGTATTGGGCTGAATTCTTGAATCTTCGACGAAAAGTTCCATAATTCCTTCTTCATCTGATTTTAGCCAACCATTCACATATTCACTATGAATTTTTCGTATTTCCAAATCATCTGGATCTATTTTTTGTTTTGCTTCCTTATTATCACAGCCCATTATAGATAGTGTCAGAAATATAGAAAGGCATAGTCTTTTGAGATTTGGTAATATCATGTTTCCGATTTTTAAATAATGTGCTACAACGGTCTAGTATATGAACCGTTTTAATGGTTTATATACATTGTTGTATGCAGTATTTTATTTTTCGATTTCTGCTTCCCTCAGTAATCTGTCCAAATATTCCCTGTTCAAATACTTACCATCTCGAATAACGCCAAAAATTTTCTTGGTATTTGAGATCTCATCCAAAGGGTTTGCATTTAGTAATAATAGGTTTGCTATCATTCCGGTTTCTACTTGTCCAATACTGTCGGAAAGATCAAAATATTTAGCTGGATTTAAGGTTGCTGTTTTTAAAACTTCTGCGTTTGAAAGTCCCGCTTCGACCAGTAATTTTAGTTCATCATGTATACTAAAACCAGGAATGACATATGAAACACCACAATCTGTACCCGCTAAAATATTAACTTTCTTATCGTGTAGAAGTTTTGTGATCTGCAAGGATGTATTCAAGAGTTCCTTTCCTGTTTCCCATGCTACAGGAGGAAACATCTTTTCAGGAAAATTTAGCTCTGGATCCCATTGTTTAAGTAAATCATCTGATACATATTTGTTTTGCTCTTGGATTTTGTATGTTCCATCTATTCGACTCCAATGTTTATCTATTGTTGTCAAAGTGGGAGTTACATAGGTTCCATTGCTGCTCAATATTTCCGCCAATTGTAGCGTTTTTTGTTCATCAAATGTCGAATTTATTTTGCCATTAATGGTTATAAATGTATTTATGGCTGCAGGTAAATTATTAGACATGAAATTTGCTTTGAAATCGCCTTCCAAACCGTCTATTTCTTTTTCCAGTGTTGATGATGATTTCCAAATACCATTAAGGTGTTCCATGCTCTTTTGTCCCATTTCTGAAGCAACTTCAGTTTTGATAGCCATTGGAACGTGCCCTGCGAATGGTAAATCAAGTTCGTTACATCTATTGGCAATTGCTTTGTATATATCTACAGATAGGTCATCGTATACCTTAATGAAATCAGCACCTTTTTGATGCAAGGAATCTACCATATTGATAGCGCTCTCAGGGGTTCTTGGTTGTAAAGAGCCTTGTAAAAGAGTAAATGAACCATCAATTACAGCTCCTGAAAGGTATATAGTTGGTGCTAGTGTATTCGATACTTCAATTGAGTCCCTAGATTCTAAATCACCCCACAAATCTCTTACCCCAAGAATACCGTTTGCAATAAAAAGATTTAAAAATCCCTTGTGATCTGATGATGTGGTGTAATGGGCATGCATATCCCAAAGTGATGGCATCACATACTTTCCCTTACCATCAACTATTGATTCAGCATCAATTTCAACAGCGTTAGAAAAGGGAGTTATTGAAGTAATTTCTCCGTTTTTGATTACAACCGTTTGATTGGAAATAAGCGCCCCGTTTACAACATCAATAATATTTACATCTGTTATTATTACGTCACCTGAAATGGTGTTTGTATTGCAGCTTACTACTGAAAGCAGAACCAGACTTAAGATGATTCCGATTAATGTATTTCTCATTGGTTGGTTTTTTAATATTGCATACAACAATGGAATATAGCACATTATGCATTATATATCACTTATAACTAAGATAGTAAATCCTTTATGTTCATAAGCGATCTGTTGGCTACATGGGTGTAAATTTCTGTTGTTTTGGTAGAACTATGACCTAAAACAAGCTGTATTTGTCTCAAATCTGTACCTGATTCTAAGAGGTGGATGGCAAAGTTATGTCGTAAAACATTAGGGGTCACTTTTACCCGAATTCTTGCTCTTTCAGAAGCATTTTTTACGATACTCAGCACACTTTCTCCACTATATTTTTTCCTGTTTCTTCCCTCAAAAAGAATAGCTCAAAAGACGCAAGCCATTGCTTTTATAACCGCCTGCCCTCCAAAGGTGAATAAACCGTCGACTTTGTTTCCAGCGGAAACCGATTTTAGGATTCTGGCTAGCAATAAAAACCACCTCCCCTCAACAATATGTTTTTTACTAAGTATTTGATCGCTGGCAGTAAAATTTGTTTTGCTACTAAAAGGATTAATTGAAAAGAAACTTTATAGTAGCATTAGGGGTAATACCCAAGGAGGTTTGAATTACTTGTTGTGAATTACCTAAATTATCCACTCTGAAAAAAGTATTAATAATATTTTCCTTGTTTAACAAGTTCCATATAGATATTCCAGCCTGCAAATCAGTATTGTTACTTAGCTGGGTTGTATAAATTGCTGAGATATCCAATCGCAAATAATCGTCCAACTGATCGGAATTTACGGCATCATAATTAATTTCACCATCAGCAATTTCATTCCCCGGAACTGGTGGGGTAAACGGTTTCCCCGTACGCCAATTGACCCCGGCTGCCATTTGTAATTTATTGGTAGAAAAAGTAACCCCTGATGAAATGGAATGTGTAATGTCAAAATTGCTACGAAATTCAGGTTCTGGTAGTTCTTCAAAATGGTATTTGCTATTCAAATAGCCGTAACTCAACCAAATGTTCCAGTTCTGTATTTGTTTTCTGAGCAAGAAGTCCATCCCGAATGCATCATATTTCCCTGAAGTTCTTACAAATTCATATCGATCGAGAAAACCCTGGCTTTGCGTGGTAATGCCGTTAACCTCTTTTAAAAATCCAACGGCATGGACTAGCCAATTATATTGTTCATAACTCAAACCCAATGAACCTTGCTTACTTTGGATTACAGGAATGTCTGCATCATTAGAAAGCTGCCAGCGTCTCTTTTCCAGCCCTAAAAAGTCGCTTTGAAAGTTGATGACCTGGGAGGTATTTTGATGCTTGAACTCCCCAAGTACCTCAACATTAAACCATTGGAGAAATTTTTGATTAAAACTCAGTCGTGGCTCCCAAATTTGTTTACCAAATTTTTCCAGATAATTGAAGCGCAAGCCTGCGTTAAGAGATGTATTATTGTCAGGCGTTGACCAATCAATTTCTGAAAATATCCCGTGTGTTCGCAGCACCTCACTCTCCAATCTACGAAAGATAGGATCGTCTACATCATCCAAATTAGTGATTTTAGTCTCAACAAAATGGTAGCCGTTGCGCCATTCAAAATTTTCAAACACTTTGTTTCTGGCCACAGCGCGCACCCCGGTTTCCGAAACTACGTTCTCTTGCAAAAAACGCTGTTGTTGAAGGATATTGGAGTTAATGGCCTTTAGTTTGTAATCTGTTTCATAAATGGACAATTCGGTGGTCATATTTGGATTCCATTTGCGACGATAAAACAGGCTCCCTGCAATACTGTTTTGGTCAAGACTACTTTCACGTATCTCCTCGCTGTCATTGACCAGGGCACTTTCGTTAAAAACTACCTGGTTGGCTGTATAGATGAAATTGAGTCTTACAAAATCTTTCTCCGTAGGTTGCACTAATAATCGAAACGAGGCATCATAGAAATCGAATTTAATATCCGAATTTGTTATGGTATCTACATTTGCAGAGATCTCAGTGTCCTGAGTTATACGATCAAAATATTCAGCATAGGTAAAAAAAAAAAAAAAATCA
>NZ_CAMYIP010000047.1 GCF_947258525.1 uncultured Eudoraea sp. | reverse complement strand
CAGAAGATGAGCCTCCAAAATACCAGGACGTTTTTGGCGAAACACTTGTAGAACTGGCATTAAAAAATGATAAAATTATTGGTATTACTCCTGCAATGCCAACCGGAAGTTCTCTAAAGTTTATGATGGAGCAGATCCCGGAAAGAGCTTTTGACGTAGGTATTGCGGAGCAACATGCCGTAACCATGGCTGCAGGAATGGCCACTGAGGGTTTGTTACCCTTTTGTGCCATATATTCTACATTTTTACAAAGGGCTTACGATCAGCTAATTCATGATGTGGCAATACAGAATCTTCCGGTAGCCTTCTTTCTGGACAGATCCGGACTGGTAGGACAGGATGGCGCTACGCATCATGGAGTTTATGACATAGCTTATTTAAGGTGTATTCCAAATCTCATTATTTTTTCACCTATGAATGAGGCAGAACTCCGTAATATGATGTTTACCATTCAGAAAGGCCTTTCCGGACCTATTGCCATTCGCTACCCCAGAGGACGTGCTACCGTAACCAATTGGAAACAACCTTTCCAAAAAATGGAGATTGGGGTCGCTGAAGAATTGATTAAAGGAAATAAAATTGCAGTACTTTCATTGGGCCATATAGGGAACTCTATTAGGAAACTGATTGAAGAATTGAATTTTCCCGGGAAAATAGGACATTACAATATGCGTTTTGCCAAACCTCTGGATGAAAAAATGCTGCATCATATTTTTAATACTTATGAGCGTGTAATTACCGTCGAAAATGGCTGTAAAATTGGTGGTTTTGGAAGTGCCGTAATAGAATTTGCAAATTCCATAAACAATTGTATCCCTATTTCAGTATTTGGAATAGAAGATGTTTTCATTGAACACGGAACAGTAGAACAATTGCACAGAGAAGCACATATAGATTCCCTTTCCATAAAAAAACGTATCACAGAATTATTAGCGTTGTAATATGTCTTTTAGATTAGTTTTATTGGGATTGCTCTTATTATCCTCTACCCGGGCGTATTTCCAGGACAGTATTCCTCCTGTAACTGCCATAGACACCACAAAAATTGATACCATTGTAATCCGGGCCACTCAATACAAAGTCAAAGCAGTACCCAGAGGAATACGTTTTATTAATCCTGATATGTCTTTTAATGAAACTAAGGTGCTCAGCGATCCTTATGAACCTTTTGTAGTCCCATCATTTTGGACTAAAGAAAATGAACTGGGCTTAAACGTAAGTCAGGTAGCCTTTGTTAATTGGAATGCGGGTGGTGAAAACGCGGTTTCAGGACTGGCAAATTTGAAATTTACCAGAAATTACAAATTCAGATACCTTAAATGGAATAACGAGTTAATCCTGAGATATGGTATTAATGTACAGGAAGGAAGGGAGTTAAGAAAAACGGAAGACGTTATCAGACTTACTTCTACTTTTGGCTATCGCCGGGATACCCTTAGCAAATGGTATTATTCAATTAATACAAAATTCAATACACAATTTACAGACGGTTTTAAGTATCCGGACACAGAGAATCGCATCTCCAGATTTATGGCCCCGGGATATCTGTTTTTTGGTGGCGGCCCCAACTTTTCACCTGAAGGTGAAAAATTCAATCTTTATCTGTCCCCCACTACTGTAAAAGCAACTTTCGTTCTGGATCAAACACTGGCCAACCAGGGATCATTTGGTGTGAGGAGGGCAGTATATGATGAGGAAGGAAATCTGGTGACTAAAGGGTCAACCAAATTTATTGAATTCGGGATATTAATAACGAATACGTGGGAGAAGGAAATCGCCAAAAATATAATTATGCAACATCGCCTTAGTCTTTTTACTGATTATGTGAGGCGTTTTGGAAATATAGATATAGACTGGGAATTGAATTTTACGTTTAAAGTGAACGACTCATTTGAGACCAATTTTGGAACCCAGGTTATCTATGATGATGATATACGCTTTGACCAGGTAATCTCAGATACCGGAAACGTAATTGATCCCGGGGTTCCCAGAATACAATTCAGACAGGTTTTGGCCGTTGGCCTGGCTTATAATTTTTAAAGCTGTTTCCCGCTTATTTTGTTATGTATATGAACTGCTGCACTGTCTGAGAGACTGGCAACAAAACAACTGGCATTTAACAAAACCCAATAAATAGAGCCTTTGGTATTTCTGTATTCAGGGGGTAGGGTTTGTATTAGCAATTTATCATAATTCGTGGGTTTACCTTCCATTTGTCTCACCAACGCCCTGGTAAGTACCTCCAGAATATCTGATATAATTTTGTAGCCCGCAATTTCCTTTTCTATAACTCCCGGAGAACAATATATTTCATTTACACTTAGCTGAATAATATCCTCAACCTGAGCTTTATAATTGCTGCGATCCAAAAGTGAAACTGCAAATGCGCCATTTAGAATTGCATCTTCATTCTCAATAAAAATTGACACGGCATCACTAATTAAGGTATTTATTGCTAAAGCCCTTAAATAGCTGAGCCTGTCGGCCATGATGGTCAGAGAATTATATTTTTTTGTATTAATGGTGTCCTTAACAAGTTTTATCAAATACTCCAGAGCGTATTCTTCCGAGATTAATCCCAGGTTTATTCCATCCTCAAAATCAATTATGGTATAACAGATATCATCGGCAGCTTCAACCAAATAAGTTAGCGGATGCCTCGAATATGCAATGTCTGTACCACGGCCTGTAGGGATAAGACCCAATTCATCGGCAACTTCTATAAAGAATTCCTTTTGCGACTGGAAAAATCCAAATTTTTTATCAGCGATATGATTTGATGGCTTTTTTGGAAGAGACTCTTTGGGATATTTCATAAAAGCCCCCAAGGTGGCATAACTTAATCGAAGACCTCCGGATACCCCCTCACGCGATTCAGTGAGCAACTTAAACCCGTTTGCATTCCCTTCAAAATCAATAATATCCTGATACTCCTTTTGGGACAAAAGTGTTTTATATCTTTTGCCTTCCCCATGTGCAAAGAATTCCCCTATTGCCTTTTCACCACTATGGCCAAATGGCGGATTCCCAATATCATGCGCAAGAGCTGCCGCTGCCACAATAGCTCCAAAATCTCCAAATTTGTACCCATGGGTTTCCTTCAAATAGGGATGCTTTTGTAACAGCTTTTCACCGGCAATTCTTCCAAGGCTGCGCCCAACAACAGAAACTTCCAGACTGTGGGTCAAACGGGTATGAACAAAATCGGTTTTGGAGAGCGGTATTACCTGCGTTTTGTCCTGAAGACTCCTGAAGGCCGCAGAAAAGATTACCCTGTCATAGTCTACCTCAAAGCCCAGACGTGTTTCGTTTTGCTCATTTCTCAGTCTTTTATGTGTATCTCCAAAACGCTTTAAAGAGAGCAGTTGTTCCCAATTCATAAGTCTTTTATTACGATGGAAAGATACAGATTTTTAAAAGTGAAAAATTACTTAGAGCATCCCTTTTTAAACAATTATTGAACAAGGAATTTAAGACTTAACATTTGCTTAATATGATAACCTAATAGTAACCTTAATAAAATAAATGTTTAACCTGGAACTAACATGACTTTTACAACCCATAGCGTTCTTTGCGGTTGATAATGTAATTCAACTAAATGAA
>NZ_CAMYIP010000046.1 GCF_947258525.1 uncultured Eudoraea sp. | reverse complement strand
AATGGCAAAGTAAAATGTTTGCTGCCACGCTTCCCAGAACATTTCTCCACTTACCGTATAAGAATCCCGATCTAAGGGATCTATTGTGAGGGTAAAACGGCCATTAGATTGTACAGACATGCTGGCAGTTCCCCCGTCCTCAACCACGTCTACGGAGACGGTGTTTACACTAAATTGGGCTTTGGCGGCCTCCCAGGTGCCGGCGAGTTCGCTGATCTCAAACGGACCATCTTTGGTTAGTAGGTCTTCGTCATCATCATCCTTACTACAGGAGAAATTCAAAGAAATCAACGCGATCAAAAAGAAATAGGCAAACGTTTTCATAGCGATAAATTTTAGTAGAAGGGGCATATTCGTGGAAGGGAACATATCCCCTTCTGATTACAACAATAAATTTATTGAGATCTGCCGGTGTCCGCAATGACATGGATCAGTTTGTTGTGAAAGACCTGCTGTACTTCTTTCAGATTTCTCAATCGGTACTTCGTACCTCATATCGAAATGACTTAGAAGTATTCCCTGAGCTATGCTTACTTGCTTGTAGGGTTTTACATCGGACTTGCCTTTTCAAAGAACCCTCATCGACTATATCGACGCTTTAAAGGCATTTCTTTTTTTAACTTCTTTCTTTTTGTTTCTTGAAGGACAATCAGCGCTCTTTAGAACAGCTGCGCTAAAGGGATTAAAACCTTTTGTTGAAAATGGAAAGAAAAAACGAGCTACGTATTTTTTCAGGGCTATTATGGCTATTGTTTACCATCTCCTTTGCAGCTGGCACTAACGCTCAGCAATACATTCAGAAAGAATATAAAACAGGGCAAGAAACCACCCAATCAGCCGTAGGGATCAACTCCGTTAATGGCACTACTTCTAATAAAAGACCCGTTGAGGTTCTTTACGCTTCTACTGAACAGCGAATTCTGGAAACAATGTCACCCACGGCTCGTGAAAGGGCCGGCTTGTTTGTTAAATTATATAACGCCTATGTCTCCAGGGCCTATTACAGCCTGCTAAAAGAGGCAAAAAAAGCAGATCAGTACTTGCTGGAGGAATATAATTACTTACTCAAAAGCTCTAAAAACAGACCGGACAGGGAGGCGTATAATAAAGAATTAGCACTGGCAAAACTAACCTATGAGGCACACTGGAACATGCTGGAAGTACTAAAATCATGGAACGCCTTTAGTGCCTATGGTTCAGACGATCTGGATCTTTTTAAAAAAGAACAAATAAAAAACGCCTATTTAATGTTTCGCAAAGGCTCTTCAGATTCAGAGATCATTGACTTTTTGGTGTATAGATTGGCTGATCTGTATTATGTTCAGGAATAATTTTTTCCATTTCCAAAAACCCCGTGGATTACATCTTTATTTATTGGGGTCGTAGCAACTGCTATGCAATAGAGCAGATTTTTCAGACCACCTTAGGAAAATAGTACCGTATCAATCCGTACTTTTAGTTTGCTTGGGACAATAAATGTATGTCTTGGGACAGCATTAGTTATAATTCGTCCTTGTTCTGAAGTATGGAGGGATTAATTGTATTATCTTTTAAAGACTAACTCAGATTTAACTACTGTTTTCTTAAAGCCCTGCAAGACAAGCACAATCGAATCTCAACTAAACACAATTCATTATGAAAAATCGAATTTTAATCCTATCCGTATTAGCGGCAACTTTATTTGCCTGCACCAGTGATCCAATGATCAATGATGATCTTGATTTGATTAACATGCCCAGGTCTGGTCCTAATTGCTCCGGGCGAAGGAAATGTAGCACATCTGGGACTCAGTACCCTATTTGAGGAATGGTGTTGGAATGGAGCTCGAACTGACGTAGGTACAAGATCACTTATAATTACAGCTGCGAATGGTGATGAGCTATGGGCTACGCCCATCGCAGTTGAGTGGACTGGAGATTTCACATTTGAAGAGGTAACGATTATCGAAGGCGGAACCGGACGGTTTGCAAATGCCACTGGAGAATTTAAGGAATTCGTAGAGATTACATTCGGAGACGAAAGCGAGCTTTTCGGAACATATTCTTTGAGAGCTGTGGGGACAATAACATATTAAATGATACCATAAAATATAAAGGTCATTCCAGGCACTATTTGCCTGGAATGATTTTTTTTTGCATCTCACAGCTGCCTTTACTTATAAAGTTTTCAGTAAATAATTAGTTACAACTAAAATCAGCAGTATAAAAAATTAGTCATCCTTTTTAATAGCTCATTCTAAACAGCCTTAGGTTTCTTTTCCAAAGGGATATAAACTAGGTTTAAGAATGCGCATAAATGTCAACATAGCTTTATGGAAGATAGGTGATTGGTGAATGGGGGTGAGGCCCGAATCTGGGTGAAACATTTCTAAATCATAAATGAGAAAGTTAGTATTGCCATATACGGCATTATCTTAAAACTTCCCTTTGGGAAATATAGTATAGTACTGGTCATCTTTGGAAAGCATTTTGTAGTTGTCGAGGATCATTATGCTACATTAGTTATGTTGAGTGCAACTGATATGCAGAATTGAACTGATGTAATGATTCACGTTTTCTTAATATTGAAAATAATGCATATTTGACCCTTATATATTAGGTGTTTTAACATTTTTTTATAATTTAGTGATTCACCTCCATAAGTATTTTTTCTGTATAACCAGGCAGATCAATTCCCCCCCAATGCATATTGATATTATAAACCAACCGTTTATGAATAGACATCTTACAATATTCTTTTCCATCACTATAATATTATTATACTCATTAGAAGTACTATCTCAAAAGTCAATAAATTTAAATGGAGTAACCGACTATATTGCTGTAGACAACAATCCATCATTATCAATTGAAGGGAATTTTACCATCGAAGCCTGGATTAAACCAAATGATATTACTGGTGAAAAAACTATTCTAATAAAAGGAAACAATGGGCAGTGTGGCAATTATGGCCTATTCATAAAGGATGGAAATTTAGCTTACGTTAGTGCAGGTGAATGTGGATGGAACGGCAGAGGGGCCAATTCTTCATTAACGGTAGGTATTTGGCAGCACGTTGCAGTAGCTACTGATAATAACATTATAAGACTTTATATTGATGGCGCCTTAAGGGATGAAATAACTTTAAGTTCAACGGTTGGTTCAACAAATTTTGATGAATTATGGATAGGTAGATCTGTTTTTATTACAACGAACTTCTTCTTTGATGGTTTAATAGACGAAGTTAGGATTTGGGATACATCGAAGTCTCATACTGATATAGAAAACAATTTAAATACAGAGTGATCAGGTTTCGAGCCTAACTTACTACTTTATTATAAATTAGATGATTTTGAAGCACGTTGTGACATTACAGATTGCAGTATAAATGAAAACCATGGGTCGAGAATAAATATAGATAATGAAACTCCTCCGCAATATGTAAATGACTATCCATCAAACCTTACCGATGTTGCATGTGGGGTAACCTTCAAAGAAGATACCGCCCCTAATGCAGGAGACGATGGAGAACTTACCATCTGTGTAGGGGATCCACAACCTAATGAAGCAGCTTTGTTTGCAGCTTTAACAGGGGCAGATTCAGGAGGTTCCTGGAGTGGGCCGGTCAATGGCATTTATACCTATACCATAGCAGCTTCCGGCACTTGCCCGGAAGACAGCGCTACGGTAACGGTCAAAGAAGATAACGCAAATGGGTGCACGTCCCTACAGAGTGAATTTCAAGATTTCGTTGATTCGGTACTATTCAATTTGCAGCCAGAGAATGCTAGCAGTTTCTTAAATGATCAAACCGCAGTAACAAGTGTCATACAGGAACTTCAATACTATTATGCAAATCGCTCTGAAATAGTAGATGAGTATTATGACTTTCTTGCAGATCTCTGTGGTGTATATCCTCAATTTTTCAATATTAACCAGACATTCGACGATGTCCAATTCAAATATCTAGGGTCATTTAGGGAGCAAGTCCACATTTATCTGCGGGATTATTTAAGATATTATCCGGATAAAGAACCCCAATTTATTTCAGCGCTTGATCTTTCAAATGGAAATGCGGCTAAATATTTTGATATATGGAACGACTTCGGAATTTTAGTAATTGACAATTACAGCCTGGATCAAACACAGTTGGATGTTCTATATAACTTACTCACTACAATCCCAACAGGCAGCACAAACCTTGGGGTCATTATGTTTAGGGAGTTTTACACTAACGACTATGTAAATGCATTATACATAACCCAAAGTGTAAGTTTTATAAACTCATTTGGACTCCGTGTTGGCTCTTCTCCAGATTATGGTTTTCCTGCAGATTTCGACTCATTTACTTCAGATACATTTTCAATTGCCCTTAGTCATGAAATCTGTCATACAATTGATGCAGACTATATTGGCACAAACACAAGGCTTAATACTTGGAAAAATAACCTGTTATCAGCTGCCGGTACTAGGTATAGTGAATTTTTAAGGACAAGAGTTTTAGATGTGGGAGGTAACGACTTTTTTCAAGTCTATCCTCAGGAGTTCTTTGCCTCTTTGGCCAATGTGTTTTTCAGCAATTCCCAACTAACTTTAAACCTGGCAATACAAAGATTCAATGAGGGTTACAAACAGCCTATAAATCAGTTTTTACTGATGGCCGATGCATTATCAGTTGAAACCAATCAAACCCAGTTTTATGTAATTGATGAGGTATCGAACATTGATCTAACCTATTACGATATAGAAAGGAATGGCAATGGATTTATAAGTAAAATATTTCTTAACACTCAATGCCTGGAATTTGTTTACGATGAAAATAATTTCGTTATTGAAATAAATGATGGAGGATGTGCTATTACCTTCCCGTACAATGCTTTTATACTTTATACCGAAACCCCAGCATGTCCTAATGTTGAAGATGGTTTAATTGAGTTAAGTGCCTCTTCAAACACCCAGGGGTTTGTTTTTGATGTTCAATTGACCGGTAATGGTCGAAATGAAACCTATACAGACGCTCTTTCCTTTAGTTCCAACGTGTCTATCGTAGATTTGGCGTCTGGAACTTATACGTTAAGCATAAGTCTCGATGAAGGCTACAATATAGTTTATGACGAGGTTGTAATAGGCGAGCCAGCAGATCTTTCGGCCAAAAGACAACGCGTAGATAAAACGAGCTCTATGGCATACTACAATGTATCCGGAAGTGAATCATATACAGTTACAGTAAACAACCTAACACACCAGTATCAAGTGGGATCAAAAGGAGATCATTCCCTGGCAGTTCCTATTTCTAAAAGTGTAAATACTATTACCATTAAGGGAGCGGAATGTCAATCCGTCTACCAGGATCTAATCAGCG
>NZ_CAMYIP010000045.1 GCF_947258525.1 uncultured Eudoraea sp. | reverse complement strand
AACAGTAGATAAATGCCCATTCGAGGCGTGTAAGGAAGCTTTACGAAAAAACGGCACATATCTGAATATTGGTAGGCCCTTGCCAAGTCTTCAAATGATATGGGCTTCAATAACCTCTGGAATTAAGGTTGCGGTAGGCAAAAATGCACCAGAGACAGCGGAAGCATTGTTCTTTATGAAAAGTATCATCGGGCAGGGAAAACTTAAACCGGTCATCGATCGAAATTTTTCTATCGATCAGATTGTAGAAGCGCATCGATATGCCGACAAAGGGCATAAAAAAGGAAATGTCGTGATTTCAGTACATTGATAAACGTGTGGTAACAACTTATATAACCCATGCCAGCGTTTTTACACGAAAAATCATTAGCTTTAATTAAATAATTTTCGTGTAACTCAGTGTGACACATAAGCTGGCACGAGTCATATACGAGTCCGTTAGCTATCATGAAAAAGAGTATAACATGAGATTAATTTTAATAACACTAATATTGTTTATTGGGTCTTGCAAACAAGTAGAAAATGATTGGATCGATAAAACAAGACATGAAGGATTAAAGAAATTGGAAATTACTGCGCCATTTGAAATATTATCAACTGAGGCTAAGCCAATAGGAATAAATAAAACAATTAAGAATCTTGAGGAATCTAAGGTTTATTTTGATAAAGTATTCAATGAAGATTTAAACTTTGCTGTTTTATTTGTTGACAATCAAAATTGGGATAAATATGCTTGGGCGCCCCCTCCTGGAATGCCACAATCATATTATGACGGGAACATAGTTTTAGGTATAGGAAAATCCATTATGGCTTCAAGATGGGAACAACGATTACATAAGCTTCCAATTCAAAAATTAGATTCATTGAGACATGTTTTTGGTAATGAGATAGATCTTGACATTTTTTTTAGAGATGCTTTGTCTCTCCACGAATTAGGGCATTTGTATCAATTTTATAAAACCAGTAAAGAATCACAAAGACGATGGCTAAATGAAATTTTTGGAAATTTATGCCAAGTTGCATCCGCTAAAAATTTAGAATCAAAAGATGTATTTATCCAAATGGATTATTTCCAAGAATTACTTATCAAAGAAAATTTATGGGGTAAAGTAGAGTATAAAACTTTAGATCAATTTGAAGAAAGCTATTTGGAAATAATAAAACAGGGTAGAAATTATGGTTGGTATCAGACCCAATTCTATCAAATTGCGAAGGAGCTCTATTTAAAGTTTGGCGATGAATTTCTAAATAAATTTCGAGACTTACTGATTTCAATTGATGCTAAAAAAATTGGCAAAATTGAAAATGATGAGCTAATTGAGATAATAAGAAATAACTTAGGGGATGAAGCTGTTGCAATACTGAAATGGAAACACGATAGCTATCAATGTGTAAAATATTCATAGCGGCAATGTGCCGCTACGCCATATACACGAAACGTTGTGTACAATTAGAGGGAACATAATGATAAAAAACATTGTACTTGCTATCTTTCTTTTGACTTTAACCATTAAGGGTTTTTGTCAAACTGATACCGTTCAATTGATCAAACCAACAGGTAAATACTTTGTAGGAACTTCAATTTACGAATGGACAGACGAGTCCAGGGAAATGAAGATTAGACCTGACTTCTCACAGCAAAGAGTTATAGTTACTCAATTTTGGTTTCCAGCGAAACCTGACTCTACCTTGACAAAAGCCCCATACAGTGCGTTATCCAAAGACTATCAAAAAACATTTAGCAATTCTTATTTAAGAGCATCGATCACCGAAGAAATCGATAAAACCCCTTTAATAATAATAGTCCCCGGCAGAGGAACAGAAAGATTCCTCTACACGACAATTGCAGAAGAACTGGCAAGTCAGGGCTTTATCGTTGCCTCGATAGATATGCCTGAAATAGGCTATGTGATTTTTCAAGACGGATTCACATTATATCCATCTGACGATTTTAAAACTCCAAGCGGAATGATGGGGGGTCCTTATGAACTCGTTGATGCTTTTTTTGAGAGACCAACCGAAATTGGATATCAAGACTTGATATTCTCTATTGAAAAGATCACTGAGCTAAATACAGCTGCCTTCGCGGGTAAAATGGAATTGAACACTATTGGGGTTTTTGGCCATTCTTTGGGCGGACGGATAGCAGGTGAATTAACTGCCAAATCAGAAAACGTAAAGGCATTAGCTACTATGGAAGGTATCCCACCTAGGGATGTAAGATATGAAGGAAAAATAGTTGTTCCTTCATTAATGATGTGTGGTTCAGGAACGCTAAAATATGCTGTGGATAACTACAACAGTTTTATCGATAATCGTAAAAATACTGTCTACATGTCCGAGTTAGTCGACTTTGGGCATAATTCAGTGACCGACAATCCTTATATCTACCCAAAAAATTTCAGGTACGAGATAAACTCCAAAAAAGCACTTGAGATAAGCCGAACATTACTAACTGATTTTTTTAAAGAATACTTAATAGACGAAACAGGCTTTTATGAAAAGAATAAAAATTTAGAGTTTGTCAAAATGACAAAAAATCAATAAAAACTGTACACAACAATGTGTAAGGCCCATTAAAACGAACCTTACACTAGACTGTTGGCTGTAATTTGAAAAAAAGTAATACAGTCATTATGAATTGAATAAAAACGTTATATAAATAAATTTAAAATAATTACGTTATTAGACTGGGAATTTTATCGACTTGGCTGTTTTATTTTCGAGTAACTAATAAAAAACAATAAAAATGAAAACCTCAAATTTTAACCTACTTACGATTTTTACTGCAATGGTATTATTCATTGGAACATTTTCTTCTTGTTCAGATGACGACGGACCAACTGCGAATATAACCATCAACGAAGGTCCTTCTGGAGATATAGGTGGAGATTTTACCGGAAACGGTGGGAATGCTTCCCGAACAATTAATTGGTCTAATAATTTGACAACAGCTGATTATAATGCTGACATAACTGCTACTGCAACTGGAGCATTTAATATTGTAGTTGCTGATTCTGAAGGAACTGTAGTACTTGACAGAACTCTGAACGGAGGCACTGAACCTGACAGTATTGACGGAGTTACTCAAGCTGGAGAACCTGGAAATTGGACTGTTACTATTACAATTACTTCATTCAATGGAGATGGAAGTTATTCTTTAAGCGCCGGAAACTAACAACGACTTCACAAATAAATTATTGGAAAGGCTGTCTGAAAATTGATAGCCTTTTCTGTTTAAAAATAAATAAAAACTACAGCTAACACCGTGTACAGGTCATTGCGTCAGAATTCCTAATAGAAATTCATTGCAATTTGCTATCTTTCGATTAAGGCGGTAAGAATCCTGCAGATTTTCCAGCAACGAAGCCATACACAAAACCGTTGGCGGTAATTTGATAAAAACGAAACACCGTAAATGAAGATAAATCGAATAGCATTTGGACTTCTGACAATTGGTATGCTAAGCTGTAATTCAACACAAAAAGAAAAGAACACGAGAGAATCAGAAATCTATCCTGACCTTAAAATTGTGGGCGCAATGAAAAACGTGATGTGGAAAGGAGAATTAGGCAGTAGCATTGACCTTGACACAATATCAGACAAAAACGGACTTTACGGACTTGGACCTGTAAGTTTTTTAACAGGAGAATTACTGATTAATAACGGGAAAAGTTATGTGTCAAAAGTGACTTCCGATTCGACAATGAGCGTAGAAAAAACATTTGACGTTTCGGCTCCATTCTTTGTGTATGGCAAGGTGACTGAATGGAGTGAAATTGATTTGCCATATGACGTTAAAACTATTCAAAATTTAGAGAAATTTATTGACGATAAAACAACTGAATTTAAAAGACCTTTCGCCTTCAAAGTAATCGGACAAGTTTCAGGTGCAATTATTCATACTCAGAATTTACCCGAAGGAATAAAAGTGTCTTCACCTGATGAAGCACATCAGGGTCAGAAAAATTATATTATCAAAAATGAAGATGTTGAACTAATTGGATTTTTCTCAACGGAACACAAAGGAATTTTTACACATCACGACTCATTTTTACATATGCACTTGATAACAAAAGACGAAAGTAAAATGGGACATTTAGACGAATTGGAAATCGGAGAAATGAAATTGTATCTGCCAAAGAAATAAAAAAGTTAATTGAAATAGAATTGAAAGAATAACTAAAGCAAAACAAGGACTATAAGTAATTGCTTCTGATGGTTAAGTGAATGAAAAACAGTACAAAACAACATTCCCCTAATCGGAATAATACGAATCTATAAAAACCGAAACTACTTATAGCCAAGACAGTTACAGTCAATTAAAAACTAGCCTAATGAACAAAATAATTTTAATTCTACTTGGAGTTGCCATTTTAATCTCATGTAATGATTCAAGTAAAGAAAAAGTTGCCTTCAGGGATTTAAACAAAAATGGCAGATTGGATGTTTACGAAGACTCCACACAATCTATTGAAGCAAGAATTGATGATTTACTTTCGCAAATGACTCTGGAAGAAAAGGCAGGATTGATGTTCAACGCCATTTCTGGAGTGGGTATGGGAGAAGGAATTCAAAGGGTAGACTCCTTAATTTCGAAAGTCAACATCAATCATTTGGACATGCCCGGAATGGCAAGGGCGGAACAAGTTTTAGATCACAACAACAAATTGCAAAAGATTGCCGAAAATACAAGGTTGGGTATTCCGATTACGTTTTATTCCGACCCTAGACATGGTATTCGAAAAAATGAAATGACGGGCGAAAACCGTTTTCATTCCTGGTGGCCTTCAGAACTAGGTTTTGGTGCAATTGGAGACGAAGCATTGGTTAAGGAATTTGGGGATATAGAACGCCAAGAGTATTTGGCATTGGGCATACGATTGGCCTTGCACCCTATGGCAGATTTGGCCACCGAGCCTCGATGGTTTCGTACATATACTACGTTTGGAGAAGATGCCAATTTATCCGCAAAACTTACCAAAGCCTATATTGAAGGTTTTCAAGGTGAACAACTAGGCAAACACAGCGTACTTTGCCAAACCAAACACTTTCCTGGTGCCGGGCCTCAAAAGGATGGAATGGATGCACATTTTCCGTCAGGTAAAGAGCAGGTGTATCCCGGAGGTATGTTCGACTACCACTTAAAACCATTCACCGAAGGGGCCTTACCAGCCGGTACTGCGCAACTAATGCTCTATTATGGAGTACCCGTTGACATCACGGAAGAACAAGTCGCCTTCGGATATAACAAGGAAATAGTTACCGATTTGTTAAGGGATTCATTGGGATTTAAGGGTGTTGTATGTACAGATTGGGCTTTGGTAACTGATAATCCAGCGAAACCGGCTTCGGCCTGGGGTGTGGAACATCTAAGCCCAAAAGAACGCGTCAAAAAAATTATCGATGCCGGGGTGGATATGTTAGGTGGGGAGTCTTGTGCGGAGTTGGTAGTCGATGTAGTCAAAGAAGGCAGCATTACCGAATCCAGATTGGATGAATCTATCCGTAGGATATTACACGATAAATTTGTTTTAGGACTTTTTGACAACCCCTATTTGAACAAAGAGGATTTAAAGGTTTTTAAAAATGAGTCTTTTAAGGAAAAAGGAAAGGAGGCGCAGCGGAAATCATTAGTGCTTTTAAAAAATGAAGGGAGCATTCTACCCCTTGACCAAAATATCAAAGTTTATCCTAGTGGGATAGATGCCAAAGCAATAAGCAAATATGCCATTATTGCTGCAACGCCTGAAGAAGCTGATGTCATAGTTCTAAAATTTGGAACGCCCTTCACGCCAGTTGAAGACCCAAAATTCTTTTTAGAGCGAATCTTTCATCAAGGCCGGTTAGATTTTCCAGAAGCCAAAAAGCGTGAGATGCTGAAATTGATTAATACCAAACCCACCATTTCCATATTTACCATGAACCGTCCCGCTGTAATCCCAGAAATTAATACTGGTAGCAGCGCTTTAATTGTTGATTTCGAATGCCAGGATGATATTTTAGCAGAATTGATATTTGGTAAATTCAATCCTACAGGAAAATTGCCTATTGAAATGCCTTCTAGTGTGAAAGCAGTAGAAGATCAATTGGAAGACGTCCCTCATGATTCGAAAAATCCTTTATATCGATTTGGCTTTGGATTGGAATTTAAAGAGAACAATCACTGACTGTAACAAAGCCTAAAATAGATTGCTTGCGGATTTCCTAAACGGAAATCACGCGCAAAAAGCTATCTTTAGGATCGGCTGGATTATCCTTCGGACGAATCAAAGCAACGAACCTTAGCCGAACCGTTATTTGTAATTAAATACAACCAATTAACTATTTAAAAAAATAGACATTATGAAAATCCGAATACAATTATCAATAGTTCTTTTTTTAATTGTTGGACATAATTCTAATTTATTCAGTCAAACGCATCAAAAGGATTTTGATTGGGACGAATTCAATAGGAAGGCAACTTATCTGAGTGATATTCAATTTTCAGCGGATGGCAATTATATTCTATACGCTAAGAGGAATTCAGATTTTGATTCAAATAAATGGGTTATTGAATATCATGTAATGAATATTTCGAACAAGAAGGATTCCATTTTAAATTTTGAACAAAAAGGTGTTCGTGAAATTAAATGGTCCCCTTCAGGGAAGTATTTGTCATTTTTGGCAACTGACGACGGTAAAAGTCAGATTTACGTGCAAGATTATTCAACAGGAGAAGTAAAAGCCATTAGTGATCATGACACAAATATTTCACGGTTTTACTGGAGTAATGACGAAAGCAAAATAGCTTTTTTATCAAAGGATACCCCAATTGAAAAAGAAGAAAATGAAAAATTTATTTCCGCCTTTGAAGTAGGGCCACAAGGGTATCTTAGTGACGATCAATACTTGCCTTCTCACCTCTATCTATTAGATGTTAAAACTCAAAATGAAGAACGATTGACCCAGGGAAAATGGACCATCAATTCTGCTATAAGCTGGGCGTTAAATGACGAAAAACTTGTGTTTACAAAAAAAGCAGATGCTTATTCTTCTCGCTGGAATGATTCTGAAATCATGTTTTATGATTTAGCAACTAAGTCTTTGATTCCTTTTTCCAAAAACAACAAATTTGAATTTAATCCTGAATTTACACCAAAGAATAACCGGCTGTTATTTTGGTATAAAACAGATAAAAATCCCGCAGGATTTACGGACTTATATATCAGAAATGAAGACAACGAATCGATAAATCTTAGTTCATCATTAGATAGAAATATAAAATCCTATGATTGGCTCAGTTCCGATGAAGGAATTCTTGCATATGGCCAAGACGGCACTAAAGATGGTGTTTGGATTATTTCTCTTGATGGCAAAATCAGAAATGCATCTTTCAGCAATTCTTTTGTGATTTCCAGTTTGACTATTAATAAAAATGGGGAAATAGTCTTAATAGGCTCTAAAGGGAATCAACCTTTGGAATTGTTTTATCTAAAAGATCATTCCTCTGCACCAATTCAACTTACTCAATATAATGACACTTTTAAAAAAATGAAACTGGGTAGCGTAGAAACCATTGAATGGAAAACAGATCTAAATTTAACAACAGATGGTGTAGTAACCTATCCACCAAATTTTTCAGCCGGCAAAAAATATCCCTTGGTATTGTTAATTCACGGAGGTCCTACTGCCTCATCAATGGAGTCATTTAATCCGGTAGCACAAGAGATGGCAAGGAACGGATGGATTGTATTCCAACCAAATTATCGCGGAAGCAATAACCGTGGCGATTCATTCCAGGAAGCTATTATGAATGATGGTGGCGAAGGGCCGGGCAGAGATGTAATGAAAGGCATTGAGGCCTTGAAATCCCGGGGATATATAAATGAATCCAAAATAGCGGTTACGGGTTGGTCGTATGGAGGTTTTATGACCTCATGGCTTATTGGAAGATATCCCGACTTCTGGAAAGTTGCAGTAGCCGGTGCCGCTCCAATCGATTTTACAGATATGACCAGTCTAAGTAATATGAATCTTACCTTACGTCATGCTATCACTAATTCACCATGGGTAGGAGATAACTACAAGGATCATTACAATATGTCCCCTTTAAAAAATCTATCTAAGATAAAAGCTCCAACATTAGTAATGTCTAAGGTAGAAGACCAGGTTGTAACAGTGACAGGATCATATAAATTATACCATGCTTTATTGGCAAATAACATCCCTACAAAGTTCATTGCTTATCCGGGAGGAGGTCATTTCCCTTCCGACCCTATAAATAGAAAAGATGTTTATGACAGGTGGATTAGCTGGTTAAAAGAATATTTGAATTAATAAAAACATGAAAAATATTCTGCTCTGCATTACTATCCTATTATTTATTTCCTGTGAAAGGAAATCGAACAAGGCATTGGAACTTTCGGAAGGAGTTTCGAAAGAACTTGCATCGTATCGAAAAAATCAGGTTTCAAACGTCAAATACCAGCTCTTCTTTAAAATTCCTTTAATAAAAGAAGACTCCATAAATTCCAAACTCATTTTAGAATTGTCAGTACATGATTTAAGTAAACCTCTAATCTTAGATTTTAAGTCGAACAAAAAAATACCTCAATCATCTATTGTAAACGGTAAAAGTGTTCCAATTCAATATCAAAAGGAACATTTAATTATCCCCGTTGAACATTTGGTAATAGGCAGCAATAAAATTGAAATCGAATTCATAGCAGGGGAAATGTCATTGAACAGAAACGATGACTATCTGTATACCCTGCTTGTACCAGACCGGGCAAGAACTTTATTCCCTTGTTTTGATCAGCCAAATATTAAAGCAACCTACCTGTTAAACATTAGTGCCCCGAAAGACTGGAAAGTGTTATGTGGGGCACCATTAGATAAAACTAAAGACAGGGCTGGTTTTGTAGAATATCAATTTAAAGAATCTGATAGAATGAGCACCTATCTATTCTCATTTGTCGCAGGAAAATTTGATGCCGTAAACTCAAGCGACACAAGATTCGAAATGTCTTTACTTCATCATGAGAAAGACAGTGCTAAAATTCAATTAAGTACCTCAAGAATATTCGATTTACATCAACAATCAGTTGACTTTTTAGAAAAGTACACGAACTATAATTTTCCATTTCAAAAATTAGATTATGCCTCCATATATAGTCATCCATATGGAGGCATGGAACATACCGGGGCCATTCAATACCGTCAATCTCCTCTCTTCCTGGATAAAAGTGCCACGAAAAAACAGAAATTAAGGCGTGCCAAACTAATAGCACATGAAACTGCTCACATGTGGTTTGGCAATTTAGTAACCATGCAATGGTTTAGCGATGTTTGGCTAAAAGAGGTCTTTGCTAATTTTATGGCAGACAAAATCGTAAATCCACAGTTTAAGAGTATAAACCACGATTTGTCTTTCTTTATCGACCATTATCCGGCGGCCTATACTATAGACCGCAGCACAGGGGCAAATCCCATCCGCCAAAATCTTGACAACCTCAACAACGCAGGATCGCTATATGGTAATATAATCTATCATAAAGCACCAATAATGATGCGCCAACTGGAGGCCCTAATTGGGAAAGACAATTTCCAAAAAGGAATAATAGAGTACATAAAAGCGTTCGAAAATGATAATGCGGATTGGAGCGATCTGGTAAATATCCTCGATAAATATTCGGTGTTAGATTTAAAGGAATGGAGTAATGTATGGGTTAATTCACCAGGGCGCCCCGTTATTGAAAGCACAATTCTCTATGATGATAGAAATAATATAAAATCCTTTGTTATTGAGCAGCGGTCAGAAAATAATTCCGGAAATATCTGGCCTCAGCTATTCGAAATATCACTTATTTATCCGGACAGTGTGCATGTAATAGAAGTTGGTTTAAAAAAACAAAAAATCCGGCTTACGGAAGCAGAGGGTTTGCCAAAACCAAATTACGTAATATACAATAGCAATGGACTGGGGTATGGCGTATTTCCTGTATCTGATACAGCCTTAGAATTTGTGTCAAAAGTCAACGATGAAATAGCCCGGGCAAGCATATACATTAGCTGCTATGAAAATGTATTAAACGGTAAAATATCCAAAAATAATGCGTTCGGAATTTTTCAGGAGGGGTTAAAAAAAGAAAAAAACGAGTTGCTGTTATCATTACTCTCCAACCAAATAATTCATTTATTCTGGACCTATTTTTCTGAAGAGGAACGAAATAAGAAACAAAGCGAAATAGAGGAACTCCTATTTGCCCGGCTCCAACAGGATGAAGAACCGAGTATTAAAAAAACGCTGTTTAATACATTTCAATCCTTTGCTTATAACGGGATTGCCAGGGATAGACTCTACAAAATTTGGCGTAAGGAAATAGTAATTCCCAAGCTGATTCTGAATGAAGATGACTTTACCGGAATTGCAATGAGATTGGCTCTTTTTGAACACCAGGGATCATCTGAAATACTTAAGGAAGCAAGGACTGTACTAAAAGATTCTAATAAGGTGAAACGATTTGATTTCCTTATGCCCGCATTATCTGCTGAAAATGAAATTAGAATGGATTTTTTCCGGTCATTGGCAGATGAAAAAAATAGGGAAAAGGAAAATTGGGTGCTGTCTGCCTGCTATTACATCCACCATCCTTTAAGACAAGAAACGGCCATTGAATCGCTAGACCTTAGCCTAAATCTCATTGAAGAAATTCAGCAAACCGGGGATATATTTTTCCCGAAAGGATGGTTAGACAACACCATAGGATTGTATTCATCCGGTGAGGCATACGCCATCTTAACGGAGTTTCTCGATGCTAATCCCAATCTAAACCCGCTACTCAGGTTGAAGATCTTACAAGCGACGGATGATTTATATCGAATTCAGCGTAACGTAAATGGGGCATCCTTAATCAAATAAAGAGTCTTGCTGCAGATAAAGAATTTATAAAAGTGATTGTGAAGGTTCTGCGTGAATCAATGTATGCATTGAAATCATTAGGTATAACTACTATGCTAAAAAGAAACAGATATCTGCAGTTTTTCCCTGATTTTTTTCTGGAATTCATTTTCGGAAAATTGCTTAATTCAGAGTATGCTGAAATTGCACTTGCCGGACATGCTGAGGCAGCTCGAACAGAAATAAGAGCCCTTGCAGATGGTTTCTAAGTTCTTTGTGAGAAATCAAAAGTCGACTATGGAACTCTTAAAAAGCTAACTAGTTATATCTAGTATAATTAAGCCAGGTGATGGAATGCACATAAATAGGTCCTTCTCGTACGGCCGTTTTGTGTAATTAGAATATTCATACTCCTTTGTAACATTCCGGAGTTTCCAACGTCCTATCCTCTATCAATCGACTATTCAATCCAAATATGAAATCAAATAAAAAAACCGGAAGGCTTGCAGGGCTATTGTTTCTACTAATTTTTATAACTGGCATAGTAGTCTATCAAATTTTGCAAGGCCCTGTATTATTTTCGGATGATTATCTAACCGCCACATCTGCAAACTCAACTGAAATCATTATTTCCACCTTGCTTTTATTTTTAAGCGGCATAACTTCTGTTGTTATAGCTGCAATTTTATTGCCAATTTTCAAAAAATATAGCACCCCCTTGGCTTTTATATATTTAGCATTTAACATTCTAAGCTTTATAGCTATAGCTATTGATAACATTAGTGTTTTATCTATGTTAGAGTTAAGTCGGGAGTACGTTGGAAATGGAAATGCTAATTCTGGCATATTAAGTACATTAGGTACTGTACTATATAAAAGACATTGGTGGACACACTACTTGAGCCTGCTGATTTCTTGCTTCCCACTTTTTATTTTATACTATACATTCTATGTATCCAAATTAATTCCAAAAGTCATTTCAATCTTTGGGATAATAGCTGTAATTCTAATGTTTATAGAGATATTATCTTCTATTTTAGGAAATAGCATTAGTATGAATATGCTTCTTCCATTAGGACTCATTCAACTAATTCTTCCACTTTGGTTAATTTTCAAAGGATTGAATTCATCAACTTTAAAAACTGAAAAATAATTACTGAATTAATTGTTATCTTGAAACTGAAGGATTTTAATACACGATAATGAAAAGACTACAAATTAATTTATGGACAGTTTTGGCAATACTCATACTAATGGTCGTTGGTTGTGAGTCTAAAACCAGGCTTATTTCGGGGGAAGGCTATACCGAAGTCAAAGGTGGACAAATATGGTATAGAATTGTTGGTGACAGCGACAAAACCCCGCTACTATTAGTACACGGCGGGCCGGGATTCCCAAGTTATTATCTTAATCCATTGAAAGAATTAGGTAAGGACAGGCCTGTAATTTTTTATGATCAGCTTGGTTGTGGAAGGTCAGAAACTGAGGTTGACAGCACTTTAATGACTGTTGAAAATTTTGTTGAACAACTTGAAACCCTTAGGGTAAATTTAGGGCTTGAGAAATTTTACCTATATGGTCATTCATGGGGTACTATGTTGGGAATGGATTATTATCTTAAATATCCCGATCGTGTAAAAGCATTGATCTTTGCAAGTCCGGCATTGAGCATTTCGAAATGGACAGAAGATACAGCAGAATTAATAAAGACACTCCCGGATTCCATCCAATCTGCTATTAAAGTTAATAATGAGAACGGAACCTATGATTCGCCTGAATACCAGCAGGCCATAAATGTATTTTATGAGAATTTTGTGGCTAAAAAACTGCCATGGGATGCCAATATGGATAGTACGTTTACAGGAGCAAATATGAATGTTTACAATTATATGTGGGGGCCGAGCGAATTCAATGCAACGGGGATACTAGAGGATTATGAACGGGGCGAACAATTAAAAGAAATAGAAATCCCTACCCTGTTCGTTTGTGGTGAGTTCGACGAAGCCAGACCTTCAACAGTTCGGCATTTTCAAAGTCTTGTGCCAAACTCAAAGATGGTGGTAATTGAGGATGCCGCTCACATATCAATGCATGATAACCCGGATGAAAACAACCAGGCAATCAGAGACTTTTTGCTGGAATTGGAGAATTGAATTTAAACATTATTCATATTGAGTTATTGTTGCGGTAGAAATGGAAGTATAATCAAACCCTAGGGTGGTAAATAAAAAAATATGCAGACAATATTAGGCGCAGGTGGAGCCATTGGGGTAGAACTTGCCAGGGCATTAAAAGATTATACCAATGACATAAGGTTGGTTAGTAGAAATCCGAAAAAAGTGAATGAGATGGATGAACTTTTTAAGGCAGATCTCCTCAATGCTTCGGAAGTAAAGAACGCCGTGAAAGGCTCATCCATAGTCTACGTTACAGTTGGGTTTCCATATAATTACAAAACCTGGAAAGAATGCTGGCCAAAATTTACAAAAAATGTTATTGGTGCCTGTATGGAATATGATTGCAAACTGGTATTTTTTGATAATATCTATATGTATGACCCAAACTACCTGAACCGTATGAATGAGGAGACACCCATAAATCCCCCAAGTAAAAAAGGTAAAATACGTGCACAAATAGCAGATATGATCCTGTCTAAAGTGAAAGAAGGAAAACTTACTGCCCTTATTGCCCGTTCGGCAGATTTTTATGGCCCGGGCATTAAAAACACAAGCATGTTAACAGAAACGGTTTTTAATCCTTTCTCTTCAGGCAAAAAGGCAAACTGGATGGCTTCACTAAACTATAAACACTCTTTTACCTATACTCCGGACGCAGCCAAGGCCACGGCGCTGCTGGGTAATACTGAAGAGGCCTATAACCAGGTATGGCATCTTCCTACAGCTAAAAACCCATATACCGGTCGGGAATGGATTCAGGCAATTGCAAAGGAAATGGGTGTTAAACCTAAAACTCAAACGGCTGGCAAATTTATCGTACGCTTACTTGGACTTTTTGTTCCCCTGATGAGGGAAATGCCTGAAATGATGTACCAGTACGACAGGGATTATGTCTTTAATTCGGATAAGTTTGATACGCATTTCGATTTTGAAGTCACCCCCTATTCAGATGGAATAAAGGAAATTGTACAATCAGATTATAGTAAATAGCAAAACGTAGTAATAAAATAATTAAATGAAGAAAATTGGTTTTTACATCGCAATATTCTTAATAGCTATAGCTTGTCAGACTCATACTAACATAGTATCTGTTGAGCCTGAGGGCCTGGACTGGCTCCCGGATAGTGAGGAATTCAAAGCTGGAGCAATCCTGGTACCGGAAAATCATGATAACCCGGATGGAAAAAAAATTCAGATTACGTATATCGTAATAAAAGCTAAAGACACCCTTTCCAAGGAGTTTCCAATGATCTTCTTTTCCGGTGGCCCGGGAGGCAATACATTAGGTCCCGGGATGATCCAATTTTTAAAGGAACACCCCCTGAGAAATAACCGTGATATCATTTTATTTGATCAGCGTGGTATTGGCTATTCATCTGCCATGCCGGATATGTCTTTTGATGCTTTTAATATTATGGCCGAAGATGCTAATGAGGAACAAGAACTGGCATTAACTGTTAACATGATAAGCAAATATAAGAAGATGTGTGAGGAGCAGGGAATTAGCCCGGAATACTATAACACTATACAAAATGCCAGGGACGTAGGAATGCTTTTTAGTCATTTGGGTTATGAGAAATACAATCTGTTTGGAGGTTCTTATGGCACACGCATAGCACGGGTAGTGCAGGATATGTTTCCGGACTATATTCATAGTTCAATCCTCGATTCACCTGCGCCACTAAGTGGTGATTTTCTTGTTAATAGACTTGACAGCTATTCGCTGGCTCTGGGTAGAATTTTTGAATTTTGTGATAATGATCCCGATTGCAAAACAGAATACCCAAGTCTAAAGGAAGATTATTTTAAAGCAATTTCCATTTTAGAGGAAAAGCCCTTAAAAACAAGCTTGAATGATTCTATAAATGTAACTATTAATGCCCAGGATGGGATTTATTTATTGCGAAGGTTGTTATATCAAAGTAACTCCAGGGAAAAGGCTCCTGAACTCATTAAAGCCTTTGTTGACGGTGGTGGTGAGGTAATTAATCAAGTTTTGGGGTTTGAATACCAGTTAACGGGCGGACTAAATCTTACAATGTTGTTGTCTGTAGAAAAATTCGAAAATTTTAATCCTGCCAATACCCCCGAAGTCATCTTGGAAAATTATAACAAATATCCTTTAATTCCTGTTAAACTGGGCTTTTTTGATGCTTTTTATATTGCCGGGGCCAATTGGCACAGCAACAATTTACCTCTGGAAGATCGAAAATTTCAGGATTCTGATGTACCCACCCTTATTTTTGTAAACAGGTTTGATCCTGTTACTCCACCAAAAAATGGTGCTCTTTTCAAGGAAAATCTAACTAATGGAACCCTGTTAATACTAGATGAAGGTGGTCACGGTGGTGGAAACCAGGAATGCAAAGACAAGGTTATGATCAATTTCATGAACAACCCGAATGCGAAACCGGATTTTTCCTGCCTTAATTTATTTGAAGAATAAAATTGAACAAGCAGTTTAGGCAATTGATCCCAAAGGTTCTTAAGTTGGAATTGCCTGAGTAAAAAGCTGTTTGAAGAATTCTACCAATATCACCAGGCAAATGGCATATCTCCAAGCTGGTATAAAAAATCTCAGGATGGCGTAAGTATTTTTTTGTTTTGGGACTATATTGCAATAAATTGTTACACCTTGATAGCTATAGATACCCAAACACCCTTGCCCTCACTTCAGAAATTACTGGAAGCCAACAACTGGTTAAATCCGAATGAAAAAATAAACACACTTTCAAAACCCGGGGAAGGTAATATGAATGTTGTACTCCGTGTAAAAACAAATCAGCGTTCATTTATCCTGAAACAATCACGCCCTTTTGTTCAAAAGTACCAGCAAATTGAAGCCCCGCTTAACAGAATAGAAGTAGAATATAAGTTCTATGAAGCCATTCAGGAAACATCCATAACATCTCACATCCCTGCAATTTTAGGTTTTGATCCAAAAAATTACCTCATGCAAATGCAAGACCTGGGGCAGTGTGAAGACATGACAGCTTGCTACGAGGATCGAGCCATCTCACAAGACATTCTTGAAAAACTGATCAACATAGCAGAAACTATCCATGAAGTAGGGCGAATAGATAATTTTCCCCAAAATTTAGCCCTCAGGGAGTTAAACCACAAGCACATTTTTGTATTGCCATTTCTGGAAGACAATGGATTTCAGTTAAATGATGTACAACAAGGTTTACAGGAATTATCGCTTCCTTATAAAAGGGATAATGCAATTAAAGCTGTTGTTAATAACCTTGGAGATATGTACCTTTCCAAAGGAAATGTTTTGATCCATGGCGACTATTACCCCGGCAGCTGGATGCAATTAAAAAATGAAGTTTATATCATAGATCCGGAGTTTAGTTTTATGGGTTTCAGGGAATTTGATCTTGGCGTTATGACAGCTCATTTAATTATGGCCACTATGGAGCCATCTTCCTTAAAAAAAGTAATGCAACTTTACAAGGCTGATGCAGATTCTGGTCTGGTTTCGCAGGTGGCAGGAGTTGAAATTATGAGGCGTTTAATTGGACTCGCGCAGTTACCGCTGGAAAGAACCATTAATGAAAAAGATGATCTTTTACAACTCGCCAGAAAAATGATTTTAGTATGAAATATACCCTTTTTATTATCGTCTTGGTTTTGTCCGCAATCTTATTATCATGCAAGGATCAGAAAACGCAAATAGATATCCCTGAACCAAAGAAATCTGCTTACGCCCAGGATTCCCTGGTTTTAAACAAGGAAGAGCTATATGATAAGATTCTGGGTGCACTGGTGGGTTCTGCAATTGGAGATGCCATGGGTGCATCTACCGAGATGTGGCACAGATCTGACATTCAGAATAAATATGGGTATATCACCGGCCTTACACCAGCAGAGCGGATTCAATCTCCAGAAGGAACCTGGGAGCATAACCTCAACGCCGGAGCAACTACAGATGATACAAGATGGAAGTACTTTATGGTTTCTTATTTTGAAACCTATTCACCCGGACTAAATGCGAAGAATTTTACAAAATTTATTATAGATTATTATAAATCCATCGCCTCAAAGCTTGGTGATAAAGAAATTCTGGCTTCGCCAGATGCCCTGGATGCCAGATTGGAAAAGGTAGATTGGATTAAAGAATGGGCCAGGGTGGCGCTCGCCTACCAGGAAAGTACAGAGGCGTACCTGGAGGCTCAGAATAGATTTTATGGAGGGGAAATGTCCTGTGCAGGCATGTTATATACCCCTATGTTTGGCTTATTGGAACCCAACCCGGAGATTGCATATCTCACAGCCTACCAACATTCCCTTTTTGATATTGGATATGCCAAGGACATTTCCGGACTGGTAGCCGCCATGACACAAATGGCTATGAGAACCACAAATATGGACTCAATACTCAACACGGCTGTCTTTATAGACCCGATGCGTTATCAGGACAGCAGACTTGTAGGACGACTTTCATACAATACCGCAGACGCCACCAGAAAATATGTGTACCTGTCCAGAGAAATAAAAGTTTCAGATTCCATCTTGTCAAAGGATACGATAGAAATGAAAATTCCTGATCATTATAATGGGACAAAAACGGATTGGGCACAGCAGGATTTTGTTTACAAATTATTGGAAGAAGACGAAAAGGCGATTGCTTTTCATGCCGGTGAGATCTGGCAAATATTAATAGCCGGACTGGCTTTTGGTGATGGCGATTTTGAAAAGAGCATTCAGTTTATTGTGAACTATGGCAGAGATAATGATACTGTGGCTGCAGTAGCAGGTATGATCCTTGGGGCAAAAGACGGATTTAATAAATTACCCCCTGAATTGCGCACCGTAGTACTTGAGGTTAACAAGGAACAATTGGGAATTGATCTGGAGGCACTAGCATCCAGAATGGTTGAAAGTATGATTCCTGAAACTGAAACTTCAAATTAAAATGGCTATAAAAAACTTTATACATGAAGATTTTTTATTGCAGAACTCTTTTGCGAGCAGGCTGTATCATGACTATGCCAAAGATCTACCCATCATTGATTACCACAATCATTTATCGCCTGAGAAAATAGCAGAAGACTACAGGTTTGACAATATCTCTGAGGTTTGGCTGCATGGTGACCATTATAAATGGAGAGCAATGCGTACACTAGGAATTGATGAAAAATATATTACCGGGAATGCCTCCGATTCAGAGAAATTTATGAAATGGGGGGAAACTGTTCCATATACAGTTCGCAATCCCTTGTATCACTGGACACATCTTGAATTAAAGCGCTATTTCAATATCGATGTCCTGCTGGACCAGAATAACGCAGAAGAAATTTACAACACTTGTTCTCAAAATTTACAAAGTCCGGATTATAGTACTATGGGTCTCCTGGAAAAAATGAAGGTTGAAGTCGTCTGCACCACAGATGACCCTTTGGATACCCTTGAATATCATAAAAAAGCGAGCAATAACGACCTCTTAAAATTATTACCCGCATTCAGGCCCGATAAAGCCTACGCAGTTGAAAATACCACCGTCTTTCTTGAATACCTGGGCAAATTAGAAGAGGTTGTTTCAGCCTCAATCCATACATATACCGATCTTCTGGATGCTTTAGAATCCAGGATAGACTATTTCCATGAAAATGGGTGCAGACTGGCTGATCACGGTTTGGATTACCTCCCTTATTATAAAAGTGAAACTTTCAATGTCTCTAAAATCTTTAGTTCTCTAAAAACTGGGGAGTCACTTAATTCGGATGAAGTTGCCTATTTTAAATCGGAGGTATTAAAATTTCTATCCAAGTGTTATCATGAAAAGGGATGGGTTCAGCAATTTCACCTCGGTGCGCTGAGGAATAATAACCAAAGAATGCTTCAACAACTTGGACCTGATACCGGATTTGATTCTATCGGCGATTTTTCACAGGCGAGTTCATTAGGGAACTTCCTGAATTATCTGGATAGCACAGATCAGCTAGCCAAGACTATTATTTATAATTTAAACCCGGCAGATAATGAAGTTATCGCCGCTATGATCGGGAATTTTAACGATGGGAGTGTAAAGGGCAAAATTCAATTTGGTTCGGCATGGTGGTTTCTCGACCAAAAAGATGGTATGGAAAAACAGTTGAATACTCTTTCCAATATTGGCCTGCTTAGTTGTTTTATAGGAATGTTAACAGATTCCAGGAGTTTCCTGTCATTTCCCAGACATGAATATTTTAGGAGAGTACTCTGTAACCTTATTGGCAAAGACGTAGCAAATGGTGAATTACCGGAAGATGAAAAATGGTTGGGCAAAATTGTATCCGATATTTGTTACCACAACGCAAAGGCCTATTTTCCATTTTAGATTTAGCAGTCCTTCAGGAATTTAACTTTCTTAAGTTATATTTGATAGTAATAAGTAATATTTAATCAATGTCTGATTTATTTTCTGTAGAAGACAAAATTATTGTCATTAGTGGAGCCACAGGGGTATTAGGTTCAGCTATATCAGCTTATCTGGCCCAGCAAGGTGCCAAAGTAGTTGCTTTGGGAAGAAATCAGGATAAAGTCAATACGTTAATCAGGGAAATTACAGGCACAAAGCATAAAGTAACTGCTTTGATTGCTGATGTAACCAATGAGCAAGATTTGGACCGTGCAAAATTGGAACTTGAAAATGAATTCGGAAAAATAGATGTCCTGATCAATATGGCAGGTGGGAATATGACCGGGGCCGTGATAACCCCGGAACAAACCATATTGGATGCCGGAATAGATGATCTGAATAAAGTAATGGAATTAAACTATATGGGTTCTTTCCTTCCCATAAAAACATTCCTGCCATTGTTTCTGAAAGATCTAAAAGGAAGTATCATAAATATTTCTTCCATGGCAGCTCAAAGGCCAATTACCCGGGTGCTGGGATACGGCTCAGCCAAGGCGGCTATTGATAACCTTACCAAATGGTTGGCCACTGAATTTTGTAATAAACACAGTGCGGAATTAAGAGTAAACGCCATTGCTCCGGGTTTCTTTTTAACGGAACAAAACCGTGCACTACTTACCGAAGCAGATGGCCAATTAACTAAACGCGGCAACCAAATTATAGCGAATACCCCAATGGGTAGATTTGGCAATCCTGATGAACTCTTTGGCGTGCTTCAATGGCTGTGCAGTGATGCTTCAAAATTTGTGACAGGAACTATTATTCCTGTTGATGGTGGTTTTAACGCATATTCGGGAGTATGAGGACAATGGAACAAACTATGCGATGGTATGGGCCAAAAGACCCCGTAACCCTGAGTGATATCAAACAAGCCGGAGCAACAGGGATTGTCACCGCATTACATGAAATACCTAATGGTGAGTTATGGAGTGTAGAGGAAATACAAAAACGAAAAGGTCTCATAGAAGATGCCGGACTGAGATGGTCTGTTGTAGAAAGTGTGCCAGTTCATGAATTAATTAAGCGGCGAAGCGGCAATTTTCAGGAACTGATAGAAAACTATAAGAAAACTATCATAAATCTGGCCTCAGCAGATATCAATATTATCTGCTACAATTTTATGCCCATTTTAGATTGGATTCGAACTGAACTGGATCATGAGCTTCCAAATGGTGCCAGAACATTAAATTTTGAAATGAAGGCCCTTGCCGCTTTTGACTGTTTTATATTGAAGCGAAAGGGAGCCAGGGAATCTTATCCTCCCGCCATTATTGAAAAGGCCGAATCATATTATACAAGTTTGGATTCCGATGGGAAAGAAAAGCTTAAAAGAACCATTCTGGATAACCTCCCTGGAGCAGAAGTTGGTTATACCCTGGAAGAATTTCAACTTGCATTAGACGATTATCGGAACATTGATAGTGCTATTTTAGAACGGAATCTGCATCTTTTTTTGAATGAGGTACTTCCTGTTGCTGAGGAGAATAATGTTTTTATGGCCATTCATCCGGATGATCCTCCTTATCCGATTCTCGGTCTGCCAAGGATTATGAGTACAACGGATGATATTAAAAGAATTCTTTCAGAAAATAATAGCCCAAATAATGGAATTACTTTTTGTACAGGTTCACTCGGCGTAAGGGAGGATAATGACCTGGTACGAATAGTGAGAGAATATGGTCATCATATTCACTTTGTTCATCTACGAAGCACAAAAAGAGATAAAGAAGGAAATTTCTATGAGGCTAGTCACCTTGAAGGGGATGTACCAATGTATAGTGTAGTAAAGGAGCTCCTACAATTACAGGAAAAAAGAAAGAAACAATTACCTATGCGGCCAGATCATGGTCAACAAATCTTAAACGACCTCAGCTTAAAGACTAATCCGGGTTATCCTGGGATAGGGCGACTTAAAGGTTTGGCAGAATTAAGAGGGCTTATGCATGGAATTGTAAATCAAAACAAATGAGGGTTTACCATATTGCCTCTGCCCTGCTCACTTCAAACTTATTGATTGTCAAAATTTCAGCAGATGAATTTTTGAAGGTTAGCTTTGTATAGTTTTCATTCGGAAATAACTGTGCGGTCATCACACGCTGCCCGCCGTTGATAAAAATTTCAACGGATGACCAGTCCATCAAAACCCGCAATTCAATTTCCCCATCAGGTATAGTGGTAATGGGTAATTTCTGAATATTTTTTCCAAACTCTTCTTTGAATGCCGTTTTACCAGATTTGCTTCGATCTAATAAAAACTGCCCCTTTTCTCCATCTAACTTCAGTAACAGTTGCTCTCCTAAACTATTATTAAAGGAAATTTCAAAATTTCGGTTAGGCGTTTTAAACCTTATTTCTGACTGATTATAATGATCAAAGTCTATCGTTTCTGAGTCTCCGGCTAACAGTTCAAAGTCCTTTTTCAATTCTGATTTAAAAATGGTTCCCAAATTATCCAAAGGATAATTCGTTAATTCATAGATATCTCCCAATTTAATTAATGACAGACTTCTCGGCACTGTCATTGCACTTCTCCATTCCTCAGTGGGTGTATCTCTTGCGTAGGCCCAATTACTCATCCATCCTATAAAGATCCGCTGGTTATTTGGTTCATTGTTATAAGTTATTCCGGCATAATTATCCGTCCCCCAATCTATCCACTTATCCTCCTTCTGGTCTGAAGTAAATGTGGTTCCATTAAATTCCCCGATAAAATATTGGGTTCCGCTACCACCATTAGGTGCACCGGGGTTTATGCTAATAATAAGAACCCATTTTTCTTCCCCGGAACCGGGGGTTTTTAATGGGAAAAGATCAGGACATTCCCAAACTCCGCCATGTGCTCCCGCATTTTTCCCGAATTCACTTAAAAAGGTCCAGTCAATCAGATCATCAGATCTGTAAAATTGCGCACGGTCGCCGGCAACCAATACCATTATCCAACTTTGGGTAGGTTCATGCCAAAAAACTTTGGGATCCCTAAAGTCCCTAATCCCTTCATTTCCCAATACCGGGTTAGCATGATATTTAGTCCAGGAATCTCCATTATCCAGGCTATATGCAATTCCCTGTGTCTGAAAATCATCAGAACCATCTTTTTCTTTGTTTATGTCGTGGTAGGTAAATATAGCAACCAGAGGTGGGTTATCCTGAGTTCCCAGACCGGATGTATTATTTCTATCTACAACAGCGCTCCCGGAAAAAATATAACCATTCTCATCAGGGAACAACGCAATAGGTTTATGTTCCCAATATACAAGGTCTTTACTGGTGGCATGTCCCCAATGCATAGGCCCCCAAACAATATCTTCAGGATGGTACTGATAGAAAAGATGATATATCCCATTATTGAAAACAAGTCCGTTAGGATCATTCATCCACATCTCCGTAGGTGTAAAATGGAATTGTGGCCGATAAGGTTCTTTAAAAAATGATACTTCAGGTTTAGAGACTATTTCTGTATTCATATCCCCTTCTTTGTTCTTGCATGAAAATGCAAAAAGTACAAGTAAGAACATAAAAGGATATATGATATTGGTTCGCATAATACACGGTTGAATTATGTAAAAATACATTTAATTTATTGGTCCTTAAAATCCAACATTAGAGAAAATTTTTACTTAAATGAGTATCTTTACACAAAGCATAATTATGTTATAATGCAGTATTCGATAAACTTATTATTTACCTTTTTTCTTTTACTTTCTGCTTGTGCTCAGTCTTCAATAGATCAGGCTCTTGAGAGGTATAATAATGAAAGTGTTCCTTACATTACGGTTGCAGAAATGCAAAATTTTCAGGATAAAATTATTTTAGATGCAAGAGAATGGGAAGAATACAATGTAAGTCATTTGAAAAATGCAATATGGGTAGGTTATGATGATTTCAAATTATCGGAAGTAGAAAAAAAATTACCGGATAAAAGCGCGGAGATCGTTGTCTATTGTTCCATAGGGGTAAGATCTGAGAATATTGGCGAAGAACTTTTGGAATCTGGTTATTCCAGGACAAAAAATTTATATGGAGGTATTTTTGAATGGACCAATCAGGGGTACCCGGTGTATAACCCTAAAGGCGATAAAACGAAAAAAGTACATGCTTATGGTAAGCTATGGGGGAAATACCTGACCAAGGCAGAAAAAGTATATAAGGATTAATTAATAAATGAAGTTGGAAGAAAATAAAGAAAGGTTACTAATTATTTTTACAAGAAATCCCAAATTAGGAAAGTGCAAAACAAGATTGGCGGCAGCAATAGGAGATCAGGCTGCATTGGATATCTATATGATCTTACTTCGGCACACCGCTGAGATCACTAAAGACCTTAATTGTTCAAAAGAAGTTCATTATACTGAAGAACCAGAGTCTAATGATTTATGGGATGAATTGATCTACTCCAAACACTTGCAAAATGGCAAAGACCTGGGAGAACGTATGTATAATGCTTTTAAAACAGGCTTTCAAAAGGGTTATAAAAAGGTCATTATAATAGGAAGTGATATCTATGATTTAAGTAGTGAAATTATTGAAAAAGCTTTTACAGAATTGGAAAACTCTGATTACGTAATTGGTCCTGCCGCAGATGGTGGGTACTACCTGCTTGGAATGAAATCAATAAATAAAGAGATATTCACTAACAAGAGCTGGGGAACAAATTCTGTGTTGAAAGATACACTTGATGACCTAAGGGATAAAAAAGTAAAACTACTGCAAATTAAAAATGATATTGATGTCTATGAGGATTTAAAAGATATTGATGTTTTTCAAACCTTTTTAACAGTTTAAACCCATGACCCAAAAGCAGCTCGAAAAATCTTGTCAATACCTGAGGAATAAAGGTTTTGAAAATCCTGAAATTGGAATTGTATTAGGTACAGGGCTTGGAAGGTTAATTGAACATATTGAATCTGGTATTGTAGCTCATTACCACAACATTCCTTTTTTCCCCTTGGCTACTGTAGAATTTCACAGTGGTAAGCTTATCTATGGTACTCTTGAAAATAAGAAAGTATTGGTTATGCAGGGTCGTTTTCATGTTTACGAAGGTTATGAATTTGACGAGGTTACATATCCTATCCGGGTAATGCGGGAACTGGGAATAGAGAAATTGTTCATCTCCAATGCAGCAGGAGCTATTAACCTAAACTTCAAAAAAGGTGAATTAATGCTCATAGAAGATCATATTAATCTTCAGGGTGGATCACCCTTGGCATTTAAAAATGTTGCTAGTTTTGGTGTTCGCTTTGTGGATATGAGCCAACCCTATGATATAGAGATGTGTGAAAAAATTAAAAAAATTGCCCGGCATGAAAACATTGTTTTGCATAATGGGGTATACGCTTCGGTCATTGGGCCTCAGCTGGAAACAAAGGCCGAATATCGGATGTTAAAAACTATAGGGGCAGATGCCGTTGGTATGAGCACTGTGCCTGAGGTTATTGTTGCCAATCACTTAAATCTCCCCGTGATAGCGGTCTCCGTACTAACAGATGATTGTGACCCGGATAATCTGGAGCCCGTCCATATATCGGAAATAATTAAGGTCGCTGAGGAAACCGAACCCAAAATGATTAAATTGTTTATGGAACTGATAAAGGATTTATAATTAAGTAACGCGTTTCATTAAACTTTAAAATTTCATAAACATGAATTGCATACCCAATGTAACAGAAATATGATGTAAGGTTTAAATTACCTATTCAACTAAGTATTAAAAATATTCAATGCTCCAAATAAGTTCACTTCTTTTATTTCTTCTGCTGCAGCCCATTTCTTTATTTTCGGACTCATTATTTTTAGTTCCAATTTCCAATGAACAGACTTGCGCTATTGCAGACCATAAAAGCTGGGGGCAATTGCTAAATAGATTTGTTGACGAGAATGGGAACGTAAATTACAGCGGTTTTAAAAAGGAATCAGAAACTTTAAATCGGTACTTAGAACAATTGGGCAGTAATACTGTAAATGAAAACTGGTCCAAAAACAAAAAACTGGCATATTATATTAATCTTTACAATGCGGCAACAGTAAAATTAATTTTAGATAATTATCCGCTGAGAAGCATAACAGACATAAAAAAACCCTGGGACAAAAAATGGATCAAAAATAATGGAGAACTCATTTCATTGGGACAAATAGAGCATAAAATCCTTAGAAAAATGAATGAACCCCGAATTCATTTTGCAATCAATTGCGCCTCATTTTCATGCCCAAAATTGCTAAACGAAGCATATACTGAAGATAAACTGGAAAAGCAATTGCAGAGGGCTGCGAAAGAGTTTATAAACGATCCCAGCAGGAATATAATATCTGAAAACGAAGTAAAATTATCAAAGATCTTTAAATGGTATAAAAAAGATTTTGAAAGCAACGGTTCCTTAATAGCATATTTGAACCAATATTTAAAATCATCAATAAATCCTGACACGAAAATTGAATACATTAATTACAATTGGAGTTTAAATGAATTTAAGTGATAATCCCAGTATTAGTATAATAATACCCGTTCTAAATGAGGAACACTGCATAATAAAACTTTTGGAATATATTCGGGAAAATTCAAGCAATACGAATATTAAAGAAATTCTTGTAGTTGATGGCGGGAGCACGGATGGCACCAAAGAAGCCGCTTCGAAATATGATGCCCAGGTCCTTCATTCACAAAAAGGTAGGGCAAAACAAATGAACCTGGGTGCGAAAAAGGCCAAAGGTGAAGTACTATATTTTCTGCACGCAGATACTTTTCCACCAAAAAACTTTGACAAGATAATTCTGAGTGCTATTCAAAAAGGTAATGAAACAGGTTGTTTTAGAATGAAATTTGATAGCGATAGCAAGTTTTTGAGTTTCTTCTCCTGGTTTAGCAGGATAAACCATAAAATATGCAGGGGTGGAGACCAATCACTCTTCATTACCAGGGAATTATTCAATATATCCGGTGGTTATGATGAATCTTACAAAATTTACGAGGACAATGAATTTATAGGTCGCCTCTATAAGCTTACCAATTTTATTATCCTTCCGGATCAGGTGCGAACCTCAGCGCGAAAATATGAGCAAATTGGAAACATCAAACTCCAATTTTACTTTGGCATAATTCATCTTAAGAATTATTTGGGGGCAGATCCCGAGCAGCTATACCAATACTATAAAAGAAAAATTTCTACTTAATTTTGATTGTGAATCATTAGTCCTTATTTACCCTCGTAATCAAGAATTACTCCTTCTGAAATCCATTTAGCCAGGGCTTGCCTATTGTCGTAATCCAGTATACGCCGTTGGTCCTTTTTATTTCGAATATTCCCAATTTCAATAAAGGTCATTGCGGGAAGGGTTTTCTTTACCAGGTATAAATTGCTCCTGTCTTCAAAGGTTCCCGAATAACTTCTGTTTGGCTGGTACTTTTTGTATTTCTTTTTAAATGTATTGTGAATACTTTCAGCTAGTTTTTTTCCATTTTTACTTTTCTCGTGGTAGTAGAAAAAAACATCTATATTTTGTCCTTTACTACGACTGTCTACATGGGTAACTACCAAACGTTGATGTTTACCCTTATGTTTTAAATATAATTTATTGACCGCATCTACCCTTTGGTCTAGTCTTTCCTTTTGGTTCAATGGGATGGTCTGGTCTGGTAAGACTAATTCGTCCTTATCCATTTCCAGAATTCGAGCATCACGAATACCATCATCCGGGTCCCTTACAATAATATATACCAATGCGCCATGGGAAAGTAATTCTCTGGCTAAACGTAAAGTGACATCATAAGCGTATTCATCCTCCGAAATGGACTTCCCTGCAGTTTGAGTCATTGCCCCTGGATCAGGGCCCCCATGACCTGAAATTAAATAATATACAGTTCCTTTTAAGCGCTCACTTTTACCGGGTACCTCAGCATATTTCTCACCAAATATTTCATAGGAATTGGTCTCATCCTTATTAGTAGTTTCGTCTTCTTCCGTTTCCTCTGGAGCTATTTCCAGACTTTCCTCTGATGTTTCGGGAATTATGTAGGTCATTCCCTCATACAAATGCATACTATCCCTAAGCCTTGGAAGGTTCAGAGCAATAAAATCATCATAGGTAATATAAGGGTCAACCCCTTGCTTGCGTAGCAAAGAATAAATACCATCTCCTTTTTGGGCGATAGCAGTATTTAGAGAATCCTGGGCAATCAAAATAGTGATTGGAAAACACAGGAGTAGAAAAAGAGATATAATAGATTTCAGAAGCACAATAATCTTTTTTTACAAAGATTATCAAAAATGTTGCCAAATTGCAAATACATCCGGACAGGAAAAATTGATAAAAATATACTGGTTAATTGGTTTGATAGAATAATTTAATGATATCTTCTGCTGGTTTATTCTGAGGTGTAAATCTGTTATCCATACCACCACCGGCTTTTTCGTGATTAAGAAACCACTTCCATACAAAACCACCTGCAAACCATTCTTCATCCCAAAATTCTTCAAAAATGGCTTTTTTGGCGTTTACCTGAGCTACCAGGTTCACGCCTTCGTCATTGCGATCAACCAGCCAGGGTTTTTTGGCTGTATAATCCATACTTCTATATCCAAATTCGGTAAAAAGTACAGGGCGGGAAGTTTCTTTAGCAAGTGCCGCAATTTTTTCCTTCCATGGTTTCCATCCTTCTTTTAATTGCTCTACACTTGGGGTTTTGGCATCAGATAACGGAAAATAGGCATCTATTCCAATATAGTCCAGAGATTCCCAAAAAGGTGTTCGCTTATATTCATCCCAGTTGGAAGCATAGGTAAGTTTTCCTTTATACACCTTTCGAATTTTTAAAATTAAATTTTCCCAATACTGAGGCCTGTTGCTGACAAATTGCTCCAATTCTGTACCAATACAAAGAATTTCTGCTTTAGTTTCCTGGGCTAACCTTGCATAGGTAAGCATAAATTTATCATAGGATGCCTCCAGAATCTTCCAGTCTTCCTCTGTTTCCATCTTTAAGCCCCCTGTGAATTCGCCACGCCATATCCAGATTTGCGGCTTAAGCATCACCTTAACTTTGTTCGCCCTTAAGAGTTGAATATATTGCCTGGCACCGCCCTGGGTTTCTCCATACCATTGACGATCCGTATCAAAAATTATTTCAGGGCTTTTAATATCCCTTATAAAACCGAAAGGCATTACGGCTGCATGATCCGCATGAATCTTCAGAAAAGCATCTACATGCTCCTGCACGGCTTTATCCCTGGAAGCAACAAAACTTATTCCATTGATCTTATTAACCGCTGATTGGCTGGTACAAGACAATTGGAGAAGGAACAATAGTAAAAACCCGTATCTCTTCATAGTTAATTTATAAGGACATATGCAAAAATAAGGTAATAAATCTTGATGTAATTTTAAAGTAGCCGTTAAGTAATTTTCTTTATATTCGACATAATAGCTATCAACCTCTCAGCAACATGGAAAATATTGTAATTATTGGGAATGGAGTTGCAGGTGTAACTGCCGCCAGACATATCCGCAAGAACTCAAACAAGAGAATTATAATAATTTCGGCTGAAACAGATCATTTCTTTTCCAGAACTGCATTGATGTATGTATATATGGGTCATATGAAGTTTGAACATATTAAGCCATATGAAGACTGGTTCTGGGAAAAAAATAGAATTGAACTCATACGAGCTTACGTCAGCAAGGTAGATCATGAGAACAAAGAGCTACAGATTGAGGACGCCAGGGTATTAAAATACGACAAGTTAATTCTGGCTACCGGATCGAAACCTAATAAATTTGGATGGCCAGGGCAAGATCTCCATGGTGTACAGGGTTTGTATTCCAAGCAAGATCTGGATCTGTTAGAAATCAATGCCCCCAATAAGGAAGTATGCAAGCGTGCTGTTATTGTTGGAGGTGGATTAATTGGAATTGAATTAGCCGAAATGCTGAGAAGCAGGGATATCCCTGTAACTTTTCTGGTGCGTGAAGAAAGTTTTTGGAATGTTATACTTCCTGACGGAGAATCGGAGATGATAAATGAACACATTCTGGAACATCACATAGACCTGCGTCTGGAGACCAATTTAAAGGAAATCGTGGCTGATAAAAATGGCAGGGTAAAGTCTGTTATTACGGATAAAGAAGAAATCATTGAATGTCAAGTAGTAGGATTAACGCCCGGTGTTTCGCCTAATGTCTCCTTTTTAAATGACTCCGGAATTGAATTGGGAAGGGGCATCAAGGTAAACCGATTTCTTGAAACTAACATCAAGGATATTTATGCCATTGGAGATTGTGCAGAACAACATGAGCCCATTGGAAATCGACGCCCTATAGAAGCTGTCTGGTATACGGGTCGAATGATGGGAGAAACGGTGGCACAGACTATTTGTGGGAACAGGACCGAATACAAACCAGGACACTGGTTTAATTCGGCTAAATTTTTTGATATAGAATACCAGACTTATGGTTGGGTCTTTAGCACCAAAGGCAAGAAAGCGTATGAACAACATTTTCATTGGAGACATCCTGCTGAAAAAATATGCCTGACGATTGCTTTTGATAAGGAAACCAGGCAATTTCTGGGCATAAATACTTTTGGAATTCGCATGCGTCATGAGATCTTCGATAGGTGGCTGAATGAAGAACGAGATGTTATGCATGTGATAAAATATCTTAAGGATGCCAATTTTGATCCTGAATTCTACGCTGTATATGAAAATGAAATTGCGGCTAAATTCAATTTGGAATATGGTACTGACCTTAAACCGGAAAAGAAAAACTGGAAACGAATTTTTGCAATCGGATGAGTTGATAACTGTAAAATGTAATCTGCAAAATCTTACTAATACTTATATAAGGTATGAGCACTCTAGATAAAAGTATGGAACTGGCAGGACAACCTCCGGTGGCTTTAAGCCGATTTCAAAAAATAGCTGTAATCCTGGGATTATCGGGCCTTTTTATAATTCTCCTCGCCGGTTTTAATTCAAGTTTTCCAAATAAAGGAATGTGGCTCATCATTTCCATCATGGCAATGTTTATTGGGGTATTCTGGTTTACAAAAGAGGCATATTCTCAAAAACTTAAGGGCATAAAAAATGATGGAGTTTGGTTTAAATCAATATCCTCTAAAGGATTATGGGCCTGGATAACCGGAATAATAATTACCGGATTCTACATCGTCCTATATTTCTTCCCCGAATTCCTGGGACTAGTGAAGAATGGTGCAAATACCGGTATCATTGCATTATTTGATCCTTTAAGCAGATTATTGAGCGGAAATCCCGCCAGCCAATGGTTTGTCTACGGAACTCTATATACTGTTGCTATTCTGGCTTTCGGCATTAAATTTATTTCAAAATACAGACATAACAGATACGAGATCTTTCGCACCATAAGTGTTATGTTTTTTCAGCTGGCATTTGCATTTATGATTCCCGAAATAATGGCCAGATTAAATGGAAAGCTCCCCTATTATGACCTGAAAAATATCTGGCCTTTGAACTACTACAATTTTGAAAGATACCGTATAAATGCATTTATAGATTCAGGTGATGTGGGCATGGCAATGCTATTTTTCGGCATACTGTCTGTTTTTGTGATCTCCCCTATTCTGACGTATAAATATGGAAAACGCTGGTACTGTTCATGGGTTTGTGGTTGTGGAGGATTGGCAGAAACTGCAGGTGATGCCTTTAGACAGCTAAGCGACAAAAGCTTATCCGCCTGGAAAGTAGAACGTTGGGTGGTTCATAGTGTTGTGGTTTTTGTTACCCTAATGACTACAGCCGTAATTTATTCCTATCTGGGTAATGACACAAGCAAGTATTGGTTGACTAAAAGTACTTTTCTTATTGGAGTAGCCCTTTTATTAACGGTGATTTTTGTTTTTGCTATGATATTTAAAAGAGAGCAATTTCAAAAAGATGCCCGATATGGTGCTATTGGATATTTCGTAATTATTATGGCCCTGATTGGTTTTCATTTAATTAGCGGAGAGGGCAATGTATTCCTGTTTAAATCCGAAACCTTAAGGAAATCGTACGGCTTTCTTATTGGCAGTATATTCTCCGGTGTTATAGGCACAGGCTTCTATCCCATTTTCGGGAATCGGGTCTGGTGTCGTTTTGGTTGTCCTATGGCCGCAATTTTGGGTTTTCAACAACGTTTATTTTCGAAGTTTAGAATAACTACAAACGGAGGTCAGTGTATTTCTTGTGGCAATTGTTCTACGTATTGTGAAATGGGTATTGATGTGCGGGCTTATGCCCAGAAAGGTGAAAACATAGTACGTTCCAGCTGTGTTGGATGTGGTATATGTTCTGCAGTCTGCCCCAGAGGTGTTTTGAAACTTGAGAATGGCCCCTTAAAAGGACGTATCGATAGTAATGAGGTCCTTTTAGGAAATGATGTAGATTTAATGAACCTGGTCAACCAAAACAAATAATAAATTATTTCAGTTGCTTCTCTATTGTCTTTAAATTCCATTTTTCTAGTTGTGGTATTTACCGGGACCCTTAGGTTCTGCATAAAAGCATCCGACTAAAAAGAAATAATACAAGTGTCATCGGTGAAATAAATAATGATATTTTTGCACCGCAAAGGCGGAAAAAAGTATAGGACTCATCAGGAAATATCCAAAAAAATAAGCCAAGTGGAGATCAACATGTCATTATGGAACATAATATGACGGACATCAACGTTATTATTCCGGCATATAATGAAGCAAATTCTATTGCCAAGGTAATTCAGGAAATTCCGTCTACGGTTTCTGAAATAATTGTTGTAAACAATAATTCAACCGATGATACGGCTATAAATGCAAACAGAGCGGGGGCTACGGTATTAAATGAAACAAGAAAAGGCTATGGCTATGCATGCCTTTGTGGTATGGATTACATAGCAAAGAAGTCCAGAAAGCCCGATATCATCGTATTTATCGACGGAGACTATTCAGATTACCCTGAAGAGTTAAATAAAATTGTAAAACCTATACTGGATGATAATGTGGATTTGGTGATTGGTGCTAGAACAAAAGCTTTAAGAGAAGAAGGCTCTATGACCCCCCATCAAATTTTTGGTAATAAACTGGCCACATTTTTAATGAAGATATTTTTTGGGTCAACATTTACAGATTTAGGGCCTTTTAGAGCTATAAAATATGAGAAGCTTATGGCGATGCAAATGGAAGATAAAACCTACGGGTGGACCATTGAAATGCAGCTAAAAGCACTCAAAAACAAAATGACATATATCGAAATACCAGTGCGTTACAAGAAAAGAATTGGTGTCTCCAAAGTGTCAGGTACAGTAAAAGGTAGTATCTTTGCAGGATTAAAAATATTGGGTTGGATTTTTAAATATAGTTTAAGATAATATGGGACTAACAATTGCTTACATCATTATTGGTATTTACAGCACGGCTCTCGTACTGATCTTTTTTTACAGTCTGGCACAATTAAACCTTCTGGTTAATTATTTAGGCAACAAAAAGATAAATGAGGTTGCCCCAAAATATAATTTGCTGGACCCAAAAGAGATTCCGCTTGTAACCATTCAGCTGCCTATCTATAATGAAGAATACGTGGTAGAGCGATTACTGGCTAATATCTCAAAAATAGAATACCCGAAAAGCAAACTGGAAATTCAGGTACTGGACGATTCCACAGACGATTCCGTTGAAGAAACAGCTGCAAGAATAAAAGCCTTGCAGGAAAAAGGATTAGATATTCAGCACATCCGCAGAGAAAACAGAACAGGCTATAAAGCTGGAGCCCTAAAGGAAGGACTACAAATAGCGAAAGGTGATTTTATCGCTATTTTTGATGCTGACTTCCTTCCGGATAGCGATTGGTTGAAGAAAACTGTTATTTATTTTAAAGATGAGGAAATAGGTGTTGTTCAAACAAGATGGGGACATATTAATCGGAACTATTCCACACTCACAAAAATTCAGGCTTTTGCACTTGATGCTCACTTTACTCTTGAACAGGTTGGACGAAATGCCAAAGGCCACTTTATAAACTTCAATGGTACTGCAGGCATCTGGAGAAAAGAATGTATTCTTGATGCAGGCAACTGGGAGGGTGATACTTTAACCGAAGACCTGGACCTTAGTTACAGAGCTCAGCTAAAGAATTGGAAATTTAAATATCTTGAGGATGTTGAAACACCAGCGGAACTTCCGGTAGTAATTAGTGCCGCCAGGTCTCAGCAATTCAGATGGAATAAAGGTGGTGCTGAAAACTTTAGAAAAACAGTTTGGAGTGTAATTACAGCTAAAAATATTTCATTCAAAACCAAATTTCACGGAGTAATGCACCTTTTAAACAGCTCCATGTTCCTTTGTGTTTTTATAGTAGCTATGTTGAGTATTCCTATGCTCTACATAAAAAATAGCTATGGCCATTTAGGTTGGATATTTGAGGTGACAAGCTTTTTCATTTTAAGTACCGTCATACTATTTATTTGCTATTGGTTCACTTATAAAAGTATTCAGGGGAGTAGTTTTGACAATTTTGTGGATTATATAAGACTATTCTTTACATTTTTCTCGGTAGCCCTTGGCTTCTCTTTACACAATTCCGTTGCCGTTCTTGAAGGTCATATGGGAAAAAGAAGTGAATTTGTTCGTACGCCAAAATTCAATATCAATAACCTTACAGACAGCTGGAAGGGTAATAAATATCTGGCTAAAAAGATATCTCCAAATATGGTAATTGAATTTGGCCTTATGATCTATTTCCTTTTTGGAATGTACAGTGCTATTCCACTAAATGATTTTGGTTTATTCCCATTTCATTTTATGTTATTCCTTGGATTCGGTTTTGTCGCTTTTAAATCGCTGACAGCCAAAGCATAAGACTTCATTATTTTAGCCAAATCCCTGGATTTAAAAAAATCTAAGAGATTTTTATACCGTGCCTTTTGTATAAGTTTTAGTACTTGAGAATTGTCTTTTTTTGTGTACTTTGTAAAGACCAAACTATAAAGACCAATGGCTTCAAGGATTTCTTCATATTGGAATCTTCATAAGTTGTCAATTCTATTGGTATTAGCAAGTCTATTGTTCTATACCAGCTTCGCATACGACCTTGTAAGAACAGATTTTATTAAGCTTATAAGCCTTTTTTTTGCTCTTTTTTTTCTCTGCTATAAACTGATTCAATTTGAAAAGTGGAATTTTAATTTTCTGCTGGTTTCCGGAATTCTTTTTCGTTTGATTTTTCTAATGGTAGAACCAAACCTATCCCAGGATTTCTATAGGTTTATATGGGATGGTGAATTAGTACTATCTGGTATAAATCCATATTTACAGACACCTGATGCTATTATGGCAAACGGCGAGATACTTCTGGCTAATGCAAAGGAACTGCACAATGGCATGGGCTCATTAAGCGCCAGGCATTTTAGCAATTATCCTCCATTAAATCAATTGCTGTTTGCCATTTCTGCCTTTTTGGGAGGTAAGAGCATAATGGGATCCTTAATTGTCATGAGATCTATAATTATACTGGCAGATATTGGGATCTACTATTTTGGAAAGAAATTACTACGCTACTTAAACAGATCACCACATCTTATTTTTTGGTACTTTTTAAATCCTCTGATTATTATAGAACTAACGGGCAATCTGCACTTTGAAGGAGTTATGCTCTTTTTCTTTATTTGGGGCCTTTGTTTCCTTTCGGCAAATAAATGGTTGTTTGCTGCCATTGCATTCGCATGTTCCATTTCGGTTAAACTCGTACCCTTAATGTTCCTTCCTCTATTTGTTACCTACTTTGGGTTTATGAAAAGTATAAGGTTTTATGTAGCACTCGGTATAACAATTTTATTATGTCTTCTGCCATTTTATTCAATCGAATTCTTTAACAATTATGCCAATACTGTTGGCTTGTGGTTTTCTAATTTTGAATTCAATGCAAGCCTATACAATATCATAAAACAGATCGCTGTAAAATTTGATGCAAAACCCTGGGAGTTAATAAAAACCTATGGGAAATTGGTCCCTTATATAATGATTGGTTTTGTTTTATTATTGACTTTTTTTAGGGATAACAAAAAGTTGTCTGTGCTCATAAGTTCCATGTTATGGGTGCTTGCGCTTTATTATTTTCTATCTTCAACAGTGCACCCATGGTATATAATTTTTTTAGCAGGGCTGACTGTTTTTACAGAATATCGATTCCCTCTCGCCTGGACATTGGCGATCATTTTAAGTTATTCCGCTTACGAAAATCCTGAATTTAAAGAGAATCTTGGATTTTTATTAATTGAATATTTAATAGTTTTTGGGTTTATGGCTTACGAAATTTATAAACTGAAAGGTCAAAAGTTGCGAATTCATAAAAATTAGAAGACAAATTATAATAGTTCAATTTAATTTGTACATTTGATCTGCAATGGAAAAATGCACAAACATAACTTTACCAACCCGGAATTCTATTCCCGTACGCTCCTTTGTACGTCCACGCCCGTAAGGGTGTATTTCTTTCTTGGAAATAGGTGAGTCCATTTCCGCATAATCAAAACAAATATTTTTTATCATTTTAAAAAAGCTAGCAATGGAAATATTAATTGCTAACGAATCGCACTTTAAATACGCTAAAATAATTAGTGACACTATTACCGAATCGGCTAGTGTTAGGGGAACAGGAATTGCACAAAGAACTCCACAGTACATCATTAAAAGACTGGAACATGGGAATGCCGTCATTGCTCTGGATGGCGAGAAATTTGCCGGATTCTGTTATATAGAAGTATGGGGACACAAAAAGTTTGTTGCAAATTCCGGGCTTATAGTTCATCCGGATTACAGAAATCAAGGCCTGGCAAAAAAAATTAAAAAAACAATTTTTGAACTTTCTTTGAAAAAATTCCCTGAAGCTAAAATTTTTGGTATTACAACCGGTCTTGCAGTAATGAAAATGAATTACGAACTGGGGTATAAACCAGTTACATTTTCAGAATTAACCGATGATCCAGCTTTTTGGAAAGGATGCCAAACATGTAAAAATTTTGATGTACTGACCAGGACAGAACAAAAAATGTGTTTATGTACGGGTATGTTATATGATCCTGCATTAGCAGCTGCAAAAAAAGAAAAGCTTAACGTTAAGGCTTTTAAAAGGCTAAAAAGAATAAAGCAGCAATTATTTCTTAAAAGAAAGAACAAATGAAAAAATTAGTTTTGGCATATAGCGGTGGACTTGATACTTCATATTGCGCTAAATATTTATCCAAGGAAGAAGGCTTTGAAGTACATGCAGTCAGTGTTAATACCGGCGGGTTTTCCCCGGAAGAAATTAAGATCATTGAGGAAAAGGCAATTCAGTTAGGTGCGTCCAGCTATACTTCTATAGATGCCCTGGAACATTTTTATGAAAAGGTAGTAAAATACTTGATTTTTGGAAACGTACTAAGAAATAATACCTATCCCTTATCTGTAAGTGCTGAAAGAATAGTACAGGCTATCGAAATTGTGAACCATGCAAAAAATATAGGCGCGGATTATATTGCTCATGGCAGTACAGGCGCAGGTAATGATCAGGTGAGGTTTGATATGATTTTCCAAATTCTAGCGCCTAATATCAAAATTATTACACCAATCAGAGATAAAAGTTTGTCGAGGGAAGCCGAGATTAAGTACCTTCAGGAAAACGGTATTAAATATTCCTGGGAAAAGGCTAAATATTCAATAAATAAAGGCTTGTGGGGTACTTCAGTTGGTGGCGATGAAACCCTTACTTCTGATTTACCTTTACCGGAATCTGCATATCCTTCTCAGTTAGTTTCTACAGAATCAAAAGATATTAAGCTGGTCTTTTTTAAAGGAGAACTGGTCTCCATTAATGGTGAAAAGGGGACTCCGATTGAAAATATTATTAAACTGGATTCTCTAGCCTCAGCATATGCCATAGGAAGAGATATTCACGTGGGTGATACCATCATAGGTATAAAGGGTAGAGTAGGATTTGAAGCTGCAGCTTCAGTAATCATTATCAAAGCCCATCATTTACTGGAAAAACACACCCTTAGCAAATGGCAGCAATTCCAAAAGGAACAATTGGGTAATTTTTACGGAATGCTCTTACATGAAGGAAATTATCTGGATGAAGTAATGAGAAACATCGAAGCCTTTTTAGCCGATACGCAAAGAAACGTATCCGGAGAGGTGTCGGTAAGTTTACACCCCTATCGATTTGAATTGAACGGCATTAAGTCTGAGAATGATTTAATGAATGCTTCATTTGGAAATTATGGAGAAACAAATAAAGCCTGGACAGCAGATGACGCTAAAGGTTTCATTAAAATCTTATCCAATCCGGGAAAAATAGCTAATCCAATAATTAAAAATCATGATTAGAGCAGGTATTATTGGGGGATCCGGATATACCGGTGGTGAGCTTATCAGGCTTTTGATAAATCATCCCAAAGTAACCATAGACTTTGTATATAGCAGTACAAAGGCAGGTAAAAAAATTAGTGTTGCGCATGCAGATTTATTGGGCACTTTGGATTTGGCTTTCACAGATTCCATCAATTCGAAAGTAGATATTCTTTTCCTATGCCTGGGTCATGGAAATTCCAAGAGTTTTTTAAACAAGTATTCTTTTTCTTCCAAAACAAGGATTGTTGATTTAAGCAATGACTTCAGGTTAAAACAAGATGCTACTTTCGTGGGAAAAGATTTTGTATATGGCCTTCCCGAATTAAATAGAACCGCAATTCGCAATGCACAAAATATTGCTAATCCGGGTTGTTTTGCGACCTGTATTCAGTTGGCTTTACTTCCTTTGGCCGGTGCCAAATTGTTGAATTCAGAGATCCACGTCAATGCGGTTACCGGAAGTACAGGTGCGGGAATTATGCCATCTGCAACCACACATTTTAGCTGGAGAAATAACAACGCATCCTCGTATAAAGCATTTACACACCAACATCTTGGAGAAATAAATGAAAGTCTCGAATCGCTGCAAGAAGGTATTGGAGAACTCTATTTTATTCCCAATAGGGGCAACTTTTCCCGTGGTATACTGAGTACGGCATATACAAAGTTTTCTGGCAGCGTGGAAGAAGCTTCTGATTTATATCATAAATTCTATAAAAATGCAATTTTCACACAGATCTCAGAAGAACCTGTTCACCTTAAGCAAGTAGTAAATACTAATAATTGCCATATCCACCTGCATAAGCACAAAGATGTTCTGCTGATAACAACTGTAATCGACAACCTGCTTAAAGGAGCATCCGGACAGGCTATTCAGAACATGAATTTAATGTGTGGGTTTGATGAAAACCAGGGTCTGAATTTAAAAGCGACAGTTTATTAAAAAGAGTGCGAAATAGAAACTAAGATCTTAAATAAGTAAATATGAAAATAGCCATTATTGGAGCAGGAAATTTAGGCTTGTCCATTGCGAAAGGAATTTTACATAGCAATGGAGCTACCACCATGCATCTGACCAAAAGACATGTAGACAGTATTAAGAACTATGAAAAATATGGAAATGTAACCGTAAGTTCAGATAATAGAAAAGCGGTAGAAAAATCTGATATTTTAATTTTTGCTGTGCAGCCACGAGATTTTGCAACGATTTTGGAAGAAGTTAAGGATCTTCTCACGGACAAACATGTAATAATCTCTACGATAACGGGCTTTAGCATAGAAAAAATGGAAACTATTCTGGGAAAAGAAAAGCATATTATCCGCAGTATGCCAAATACGGCAATTTCCGTTGGTAAATCTATGACTTGTGTCTGCTCTAATGAGGCGGGTAATAAACGTATAGATCTGGCAAAAGCCATATTTAACAGAATGGGGTATTCTTTAGAAATACCTGAAAACCAAATGCAGGCAGCAACGGTAATATGTGCAAGTGGGATAGCGTTTTGGATGAGACTTATAAGAGCAACAACACAGGGTGCTATTCAATTAGGTTTCGATGCAAAAGAAGCACAGGAACTTGCAATGTATACCTGTAATGGGGCAGCAGGATTACTAATAGAATCAGGGAATCATCCGGAAGAAGAAATCGATAAGGTAACCACTCCAATGGGTTGTACTATACAAGGATTAAACGAAATGGAGCATCAGGGTTTAAGCTCTTCTCTTATCAGGGGAATAGTAGCTTCTTTTGAGAAAATAAATGAATTTAAAATAAATAATTAGGTACTGAGATTAATTCCTGTTCAACCTTTTCTAAAAAGAAACTAATGGAACTATTTGATGTGTATCCGCTATATGATGTAACTCCGGTTAACGCTAAAGGTATTGTGATAACTGATGATAAGGGGGATGAATATCTCGATTTTTATGGGGGACATGCCGTCATCTCTATTGGGCATTCCCACCCACATTACATCGCATGCATTAAAAACCAATTAGATCAAATAGGCTTTTATAGTAACTCGGTTAAAAATCCATTACAAAAAAGATTGGCAGCCAAATTGGGACAAGTATCAAATTGCAGGGATTATAATTTATTCTTGTGCAATTCGGGGGCAGAGGCGAATGAGAATGCCTTAAAATTAGCTTCTTTTCACACTAATAAATCGCGGGTAATTGCATTTACCAATAGTTTTCATGGCAGAACATCTGCTGCAGTTGCTGCAACGGATAATGAAAAAATAAATGCTCCTATAAATAAACAACAAAAGGTTACTTTTTTACCGTTTGAAGATCTTAAAGCCTTTGAAGCCGAAATTAAAAAGGGAGATGTTTGTGCTGTTATTCTGGAAGCTATTCAGGGGGTTGGTGGTCTGGATGAACCATCGGGTATGTTCTATAAGGAAATTGCCGCACTATGCAAAGAGCTTAATGTAGTTCTAATTGCCGATGAGGTACAATCTGGATTTGGCCGTAGTGGTTCTTTTTTTGCCTTTCAGCATCATGGCATTGAACCGGATATTATTACTATAGCTAAGGGCATGGGAAATGGCTTCCCGGTTGGTGGCGTATTAATTCACAATAGCATTCAGGCATCCTATGGCTTGCTCGGGACTACATTTGGTGGAAATCATCTTGCATGCACAGCGGTCCTGGCTGTTTTAGAGGTGATGGAAAAAGAAAAGCTAATTGAAAATGCCGAAAAACTGGGAAAATATTTCAAAGAAAAAGCCCTGGAAATACCACAGGTTAAGGAAATAAAAGGCAAGGGACTAATGCTTGGTTTAAAGTTTGACTTTGAGGTTGCAGATTTGCGAAAACGACTAATACACAACCAACACCTTTTTACAGGAGGTGCAAAAGACAAACATGTTCTAAGGGTTCTTCCGGCGCTGACAATTAGTGAAAAGGAACTGGATTTATTTTTTGAAGCCTTAAAAAAAGAATTGCAATGAAGCATTATCTTTCAGTAAATGACATTGATTCGGTTAATGAGTGGGTTGAAGATGCCTTAATTCTTAAGAAAAAACCATTGGCCTATAAGAAGCTTGGAAAGCAAAAGACCATTGGGTTGTTATTTTTTAATAATAGCTTAAGAACACGGCTCAGCACGCAAAAGGCTGCAATGAACCTGGGGATGCAATTTATGTCATTGAATTTTGGAAAAGACGGATGGGCTCTGGAGTTTGAAGACGGGACTATTATGGATAAAGGTAGTGCAGAACATATAAAGGAAGCAGCACAGGTAGTCTCACAATATTGCGATATCCTTGGAATTCGAGCTTTTGCTTCATTGAAAAACAAGGAAGAAGATGAATCTGAAATGATTATAAATTCATTCAGGAAATACGCAAGTATACCTGTATTAAATATGGAGAGTTCACTAAGTCATCCACTGCAAGCATTAGCCGATATTATAACCATTGAAGAACACCAAAAGAAAACAAATCCTAAAATTGTATTGTCCTGGGCTCCACATCCCAGACCTCTTCCTCATGCCGTTGCAAATTCCTTTGTTAAAGCTATGCAATTAAAGCATGCTAATTTAATAATCACACATCCTGAGGGATATGAACTTGATCCTGAAATCACCAATGGTTCCCAAATTGAGTATGATCAGGAAAAAGCACTAAAAAATGCGGATTTTGTGTATGTTAAGAATTGGAGTAATTATAAAGATTATGGTAAGGTAATTAACCAGGACAGAAATTGGATGATGACTCAAAAAAAACTGGGAGACGCCAAATTTATGCATTGTCTTCCCGTAAGACGTAATGTAGTTGTTGAAGATGAAGTACTGGACGGGAATCAGTCTCTGGTTATTGCACAGGCTAACAACAGAACCTATGCAGCACAAATCGTTTTAAAAAAAATGTTAGAATCACTAAAATAATAAGAATTTTGCCTTATATACAGCATAATTAAGAAGCTATGAAACAAAAACTTTCAATAATAAAAATTGGAGGGAATATAATAGAAGATCAGGATTTCTTATCTCAATTTCTTAAACTATTTGCCCAACTTGAAGGCAACAAAATTTTGGTTCATGGAGGAGGAAAACGAGCTACAGAATTTGGCAAAAGACTTGGAATAGAATCTAAAATGGTAGAAGGAAGAAGAATTACAGATGCCAAAAGTCTCGAACTTGTTGTTATGGTCTATGCCGGCTTAGTTAACAAAAACATAGTCGCTGAGCTTCAGTCAAATAATTCTAATGCGATCGGATTAAGCGGGGCCGATGCAAATACAGTTATTGCAGTAAAGAGACCAGTAAACCCTATGGACTTTGGCTTTGTCGGAGACATCGTTAATGTAAATACTAATTCAATATCCAAACTATTAAGCGCTGAATTCGTCCCTGTTTTTTGTGCGTTGACCCATGATAGAAATGGGCAGTTATTCAATACAAATGCAGATACAATTGCCTCGGAAGTGGCCATTGCCATGAGTCAGGCATATGATACAACATTATATTATTGTTTCGAGAAAAAAGGAGTGCTTCGCTCTATAACAGATGAAGATTCCGTTATACGGAAAATTGACCAAAAAAGTTATGAAAAGCTGAAACAACAAAAAATCGTTGCCGATGGAATGCTTCCAAAATTGGATAACTGTTTTCATGCCCTGAACAAGGATGTTCAGCAGGTCTGTATTGGAGACATCTCTATGTTTGAGCCCGAAGCCGAATTATTTACTACAATCACCTTATGATAACAGAACAGAATTTGCTGATTGAAAAAGCAATTGAACTACTTCAAAAGTTAATTGCCACACCCTCTTTTTCTTCAGAAGAAGATATGTCTGCACAACATCTTGAATTTTGGTTTCAAGAATTTGGTATTCCTTACAAAAGAGTAAACAATAACGTATACGCCTTTAATAAATACTTTGATAAGGACAAACCTACTTTACTGCTTAATTCACATCACGATACTGTACAACCCAACAAAGCATATTCCAGAGACCCGTTTGAACCTCATATTGTTGATGGTAAACTTTTTGGTCTTGGAAGTAATGATGCCGGGGGATGCTTGGTTTCACTCATTGCAACATTTACCTTTTTTTACGAATCGAAGAATTTAAATCACAATATAATAATTGCGGCTACAGCAGAAGAAGAAAGTTCTGGAAACAAAGGTCTAAATAGCCTTTTAACGATCCTTCCAGAAATTGACGTTGCAATTGTTGGAGAACCTACACTGATGAACCTGGCCATTGCAGAAAAAGGTCTTGTTGTTTTTGATGCTACAGTTCATGGTACTCCTTCTCATGCCGCACATCCAAATAGTAACAATGCCATTTATAATACGATGGAAGTGTTGGAATGGTTTAAGAATTATAAATTTCCGAAAATATCAGAAGTACTAGGTGAAGTAAAATTAACGGTTACTCAAATTAATGCAGGTAGCCAGCATAATGTCGTTCCTGCTATAGTTAATCTTGTTATTGATGTACGCGTTAATGACAGATACAATAATAAAGAAATTGCAGAAATATTGTCGAATGAAGCCCCGTGCGAACTAAAGCCAAGGTCATTGAGATTAAATTCTTCATCTATAGAGAAGAATCATCCTTTGGTAATTTCGGGGATTGCCCTAGGAAGAAGAACATACGGATCTCCTACCCTTTCAGATCAGGCAGCGCTGAGCTGTCCTTCATTAAAATTAGGTCCGGGAGACAGTACACGCTCACATTCTGCCGATGAGTTTATCTTTATTAAGGAAATTGAAGAAGCAATTGATCTTTATATTAAGATTCTCAATGGATTTTTAAAAAAATAAAATAGCAGCTTTGCAGGCGAATAACCACTAAAAACGAGAGTAATGAAACTTTGGGACAAAGGATACAGCACAGACAAGAAAATAGATCATTTTACAGTGGGTAATGACAGGGAGCTGGATATGGTGCTGGCCAAATACGATATAGAAGCTTCCATAGCACATGCCAAAATGCTGGGTAAAATTGGATTATTGACACGCGAGGAAACCCATGCCCTGGTTCAGGAACTGCAAAATATAGCCCTTAGTATCAAGGAAGGAAACTTTATCATTGAAGATTCATTTGAGGATGTCCATTCTAAAATAGAATTTATCCTCACTGAAAGACTCGGCGATACCGGAAAAAAGATTCATACCGCCCGTTCCAGAAATGATCAGGTTTTGGTGGCCATGCAATTATATCTAAAGGACGAATTATCTGAAATAAAAAGCCTTTCAAAGAAACTATTTAATTTGCTGCTGGAACTTGCAGAAAAACATAAAGAAAATCTTTTACCGGGTTATACGCATTTGCAGATTGCAATGCCTTCTTCATTTGGGTTGTGGTTCTCAGCCGGATATGGAAGTTCTTTTCCTATAGATCGTTCCTATACAACTTCGGAAATGGGTTTCGCAGATTTAAAATATAATGTTATCGCTGCCCAAATGGGTCGGGGAAAAGTCGAGAAAGCTGCGGCATATGGAATTTCTGGAATTGCAGGTACACTATCAAAACTCGCAATGGATGTTTGTCTTTATATGAGTCAGAATTTCAACTTTATATCTTTTCCCGATTCATTAACGACAGGCAGCAGTATTATGCCACATAAAAAAAATCCTGATGTCTTTGAGCTTATCAGAGCTAAATGCAACAGCCTGCAGGCCATCCCCGGCCAGATAACATTAATCACAAGCAATTTACCCAGCGGGTATCACAGGGATCTGCAAATGGTAAAGGGACTGATAATTCCTGCCATTCAAGAAATAAAATCTTGTTTGGAAATGATGACTTTCAGTTTAAAAGATGTTAAAGTAAATACCAATATTCTGAATGATACTAAGTACGATTATCTTTTTAGTGTAGATACATTAAATCATCTTGTACTTAAGGGAATACCCTTCCGCGAAGCCTATAAACAAATAGGTTCGCAAATTGAAGCGGGAAATTTTAAACCTGAAAAGCAATTAAACCATACTCATGAAGGGAGCATTGGCAATTTATGCCTCGACAAGATAAGGGCCAAAATGAAATCATAAATTTTATATGCTTTTTTTTTAATTGATGCCAGAAAATACCTTAAACAATAAATATTTTTATCTTTAGGGTAGACGCTATTGCAGATAACAAATTATTAATGTTTTGTCTCGTTTATAGATCCACTGCGCAAACAACTTTTAAGCAAGTTGATGTAAAAGAAATGCTCGAAAAAGCAAGGCTTAGTAATGCGCGTAATAGTATTACAGGTTGTTTGCTCTATTATGAAGGAGAGTTTATTCAGTATCTCGAAGGTAATCAGATAAAGGTTCTAAACCTCTTCGATAAGATCAAAGCAGATAAACGGCATAAGGATGTTACCATTTTAGCTTATGGTGCAACAGATTCCCGCGAATTTAAGGATTGGGAAATGGCCTATGAAGACTTCTTTGGCGATAATGATAAGATAAATTATTTCAGATTATTGATCGAGTCATATAACGAAAGAGAAGATTCCTCCATTCACCCAAACCCGTCTTTTAATGCATTTTGGCTTGCTGTCAGGGAAAATCTTGGAAAACCTTTAGAGTCACAGCCCTAAATTATTGGTTCATCCCTAAATTTATAACTTCCTGTTTGGTTAGATGCCTCCAATGCCCGCGGGGAAGATCTTTTTTAGTTAACCCCGCAAATATTACCCTGTCCAGTTTTTTTACTTCATACCCCAGATGCTCAAAGATACGCCTTACAATCCTGTTTCTGCCGCTGTGTATCTCTATTCCTACTTCGCGTTTCGGAGAATTGTTTATATAGCTTATCTCATCAACCTTAATCTGTCCATCATCTAACATAAGTCCTGTTTGAATATTCTTCAAATCTTCAGCGCTAAGGTTTTTGTTCAATTCAACATGGTAAATCTTTCGTATGCCATGTTTAGGATGAGTAAGTTTTTTTGCCAGATCCCCGTCATTGGTAAAAAGCAAGAGACCGGTAGTGTTCCTGTCCAGTCTTCCTACCGGTACTAATCTGGATTTCGAAGCTTTGGAAATTAATTCCATTACTGTTCTTCGCCCTCTTTCATCACTTGTAGTAGTGATAAAATTCTTGGGCTTGTTCAAGAGTACATATTCCTTTTTTTGAGGATTGAGTACGCGTCCGTCGAACTTAACAATATCCGTAAGTTTAACTTTGTGACCCATCTCAGTAATGGTCTTTCCGTTAACCGTAACGTTCCCTGCTTCTATGTAGGTGTCGGCTTCCCGCCTCGAGCAAACTCCGGCATTCGCTACATAACGATTGAGTCTTATTAAATCGGGGTCTGAAGAAACGCGACTAGAAGTTTTGGTGCTTGTTTTAGCACCTACTTTTGAGAAAGATTTTTTTACATACCCTCTACTTTTCCCCGGGGAATTTCTTTTATCCTTATTTGATTGCGGTCTGCGCATTTTCCATATTTTGAGCAAAGGTAGTGAAGGGAATTGGATGTAGCTTATGGTAAAAGTCAATATATCTGAAAGTTAATCCTCAACCTCAATTGTTGACTGCCTCTGTCTGTTTACCACCAACCTGGTTACATCTGGCCTCGAATAGTGACCGGCAGGATCAAAATTCTGTCGTTCTTCATATACAGCGTTAAAATCAATTGTTTGAAAAATAACTTCTTCCTTTCCAACAACAGGTGCCAGGATCCATTCTCCATCAGGACCTGCTATACACGATCCCCCATTGGCCAGGATTTCAGGTGTCTTTTTCAATAAGTGCTCTATATGGGGCAAATTATCCGGGAAATCTTTTTTATTCATGAAAGATGAAACAGAGACTACAAAACTCCTTGATTCCCTGGCTATAAAACGGGTAATGTCTTTTGTGTTATGATCGCTCCCAGGCCAAACAGCAATATGTAAATTTTCTCCTAAACCATACATTGCAGCCCTCACCAGAGGCATCCAGTTTTCCCAGCAATTCAGCCCTCCTACTGTAAACTGTTTAAGTTTATGGGTTTTAAGACCGTGACCGTCTCCTTGTGCCCACGTAAGTCGTTCGTCATAGGTAGGTTGTAGTTTTCGATGAACAGATTTTATTTCGCCCTTATTACTGATAAATACCAAAGAACAATACAAACTATGACCCCCTCTATCCGGGGCTCGTTCTATAATTCCAAGGTAAACAGCAAGTTTATGTTCCCGGGCTAAATCGCAAATCTCATCGAGATCTCCATTTTCAACCTGAATGGCATTATGCATATAATGCGCATGTATTTCCTTATTTATCTTTAGATCCCAGGAAGCGCCATCTGTATATGCCAGCCAGAAAGGATACCCGGGCACTAATCCCTCTCCAAAGATTAAGAGTTCGGCATTATTTTCAGCCGCTGTGTGTATGGTTTCCTTTACCTTGGTAATGGTGCCTTTTTGGTCTAACCATACCGGAGAAATTTGTGCCAGTGCTAATTTTAAATGATTCTGCATCAGAATATTCGGTTTAGAACAAGATCTACATCAATCAATAATATACTAAAAACGCCGGCAACTATTATAAACTTAAGAATATTGTGTAGCCATATATAGTCTATTTTCGTCCTGGACTTCCAAAGCAGAATCAGAAATAATATTAATAAAAGAATACAGGCAATAAAGTAAATATACATATAGCCAACGTCAAATTTCCTTATTAACAAAGATGCCGGAATCAATGTCAGAAGAATAAGAACAGTAATAATAAGTTTTGAATAGAAGGGACCATATAAAACAGGAATGGTCTTATAATTTTGAGCAAGGTCTCCTGTAATATTCTCTAAATCCTTAATCACTTCCCGGGCTAAAATCAGAAGAAACAGAAAAGTGGCATGAACAAATATTACAGTTTCAAAATTCCTGTAATAGACTAAAATTGCAAAAAAAGGAGTGACTATTAATGTGGCGGAAACTATGTTTCCTAAAAAAGGTATTTTTTTTAATTTATGTGAATACAACCAAATTCCGAATACATAAGCTGAGAAAAATAGCACTGCTCTGAAAGATACATAGCTGGCAAACAAAACGGCAAGGAAATTAAAAACAAAATAGGCGCTAAGCTTTGTTCTCTGATTTACCAACCGGTCCAGCATACTCTTTTGAGGTCTGTTAATAAGATCCTTTTCAGAGTCATAAAAACTATTAATAATATAGCCGGCAGATATAACCAGAGCTGATGCCAATACCAGAACAAAAAGATTTGGATCGAATACTACCTCACGCAAGGGAAGTTTGGGAGCAAGTATATAAATAGAAGCCAAATATTGGGCAAGGGTTATCATAAGAACATTATATCCTCTTATGATAGAAAACAGACTCAGGCCTTTTAATAGCAGGAGTTTGTTCTTTCTACTAAGCATTTTAAGGGACTTAGAAGTTGTATACCACTTCTAACTGATATCCTTTTAAGGCAGTTTTCGCTTTTTCCAAATCCTGGGTGAATCCTAGAATATATCCACCCCCTCCGGATCCGCATAATTTCAGGTAGTAATCATTAGTTTCTATACCTCGTTCCCAAAGTTTATGAAATTCCTTGGGAATCATAGGTTTAAAATGGTCTAAAACCACATGTGAAAGTTGCTTAAGATTCCCGAATAGCGATTTTACATTACCACTTACAAAATCCTCAACACAGGCATCGGTGTGTTTAATAAACTGATCTTTCAAAACTTTACGGAAACCTTCATTTTTCATCTTTTCCATAAATATTTGTACCATAGGGGCCGTTTCTCCGGTAATTCCGCTATCCAATAAAAAGACTGCGCCTTTACCGTCCAAATTCTGAGAAGGAATACTTGTTGATTCTATATTCTCCTGGGAATTAATTAGAATAGGCAAACTAAGATAACTATTTAAAGGGTCCAGCCCGGAAGACTTACCGTGGAAAAATGATTCCATTTTACCAAAAATCTCCTTGAGCTTTAGCAATTTTTCGCGTGTAAGGTTTTCCAGTACAGTTATTTTTTCTATAGAATACTTGTCATAAATTGCAGCCACCAGTGCGCCACTGCTTCCAATTCCATAACCCTGGGGAATAGAGCTGTCAAAATACATCCCACTATCTACATCGACCTTTAATGTCTTTAGATCTAATGAGAATAACTTCGGTTCCTGTTCCTGCAAATCGCCTAAATAATAATAATACTTTTTCAGGCTTTCATTAGATTTCTTAGCCGTATCAGAGAGATCTTCGTCTTTTTTAAGGGCTCCCTTAAAGAAATTGTAGGGAATGGAAAGTCCCTTCGAATCTTTGATGATTCCATATTCACCAAATAGTAAAATTTTTGAATAAAAAAGGGGTCCTTTCATTTAAATTCAATTAAATATGTCACTAAGATAAGATGTATTAGCTTTAATAAAGGCACAAATTACATTTTTTTGGCTCCAAAACCAATTTGGTCGCAAATATACTGCCCATTTTCACAATAGGCAACTAGCTCTTCTTTTATAAATTTTTTCACCTCTTTTTTCTCATTATTTGGATAAAGGAGGTGTACGTTAGCCCCTGCATCTAAAGTAAAACAAAGGTGCTTTTTACTCGCCCTGCGAAATTCCCATATTTTCTCAATTATGTTTAGGGTATTCGGTTTCATCAGTATAAAATATGGGATACTGGTCATCATCATTGCATGCAAAGTAAGTGCTTCACTTTCAACTACTTCAATAAATTCATCAAGGTTACCTTCGGCGAAAATTGAACGCAATCGCTTAAGATTGTCATGAGCCTGTTCAAATCGTTTTTCACTAAAGGGGTGGCCGTGCATAAGGTTGTGGCCTACAGTACTGCTTACACTTTTCTGTCCTTTATGTACAAGCAGGATTGTATCCTGATAACTTTTAAACACCTCGTTTACGGGATATGGATAAGGTATTCCATATAAATTTGTACTCCCCATAATGTCATTGTGTTCTCCCCATTGAACAAGATTACCTTTTATGCTTCTGCAGGCACTACCTGATCCCAATCTTGCCAAAAAAGATGCTTTTTTAAAGAAAAAATCCGGATCCATTTCTGAAACCATTTGTCTTTCTATATCCATTAAACATAATGATAATGCTGCCATACCACTGGCAGAGGAAGCTATTCCACTGCTATGTGGAAAGGTATTCGAGGTATTAATTGAAAAATGATAATTTTTAAGAAAAGGAATATACCTTTCAATTCTTTCAAAAAATGTTTCAATCTTTGGTTTAAAATCTTTCCTATTCTTTCCTTCAAAAATTAAATCGAATGAAAATTCTTTATTTTCTTTATCGAGCTTAGTATATACCACCGAGGTTATGGTTCTGCAATTATCCAGTGTAAAACTTACAGAGGCATTGGCCGGTATTTGATTTTGCTTCTTACCCCAATACTTAACTAATGCAATATTACTTGGGGCTTTCCACTGTACCCTGCCTTCTTCCTTTTCAAACTTATAGGATGCAGGAATAAAGTCGTTTTCAATCATGCACAAAACAATTTGTGCAAAGATAGTTTTTAACCGCCTTTGCACTGCCCTCAATTAAAATAATTTACTATTTTAGATAACTTACATCAACTGATTTTGAAAAAGAAACTCACCTATATTGCCATTTCCGTAGCTATATGTCTAATCATTGGTTTCTTGTCCGGGTTTGCAACCCAGTCTTCTGTAAATGATTGGTATGTGACACTGAACAAACCCAGCTTTAATCCACCAAATTGGATTTTTGGCCCTGTCTGGACACTGTTATACATACTAATGGGGATCGCCGCAGGTATTGTTTGGGCAAAAGGATTTTATCATATTTGGGTAAAAACAGCATTGTATAATTTTGGATTTCAGTTATTATTTAATGCGCTTTGGAGTGTTGTTTTTTTTGGATTTAAGAACCCTTTCTGGGCACTTTTGGTAATTCTGTTTCTGCTCGCATTAATTCTAGTAACTATCAAGTGGTTCAATGTGGTGAGCCGGACAGCTGCATATCTCCTTATCCCCTATTTTCTATGGGTTTGCTTTGCCACTATCTTAAATTATAAAATTTGGGAAATGAATTAGTTGTCTGCAAGCTCCAATAGTTTTAAAGTAGTTTTATGGTTTCTTGCTGTAGCTTCAACACCTAGTCTTTTTTCAAAAATATTGGTAGTAAGTTTGGCTTTCCCCATCCCTGCCAGACATTTCAGATAAATATAATCCCCTTGAATAAAAAACCTTTCATTTTCATATTTAGTCTTATTGAATAATTCTACTGCTGCTTTTTGTGGTACATCTTTCAGGAATACGTAAAATATTTTACTGATATCACCCTCATCAAAAGGTTTAAATGGATTGTCCTTAATTATTTTATCCAGATGAGACGCTGCTAAAACTAATACAGGCACCTTAAATCCATACGTATTTTCTATTTCTTGTTCAATTTGCTGTTCTAACTTAGAGATATCAGGTTCATGGCAGTGAAATATAATATTCCCACTTTGGATGTAAGATGCGACATCTGAAAAACCCAATTTTTGGAATAAGATCCTTAAATCAGTCATGATTATTTTCTTGTGCCCTCCAACGTTGATACCACGTAATAGCGCTATATATTTAGTCATTTTATAACAAATTCTTTAAGCTTAGATAAAAACACAAGGTTTAAATTAGGCATTAATGAAGTATAAAATAAATCAATTACATTTATTACCTTACGTTTTTTAATTATTTAAATCCACTTTCAAATAGTATGCAAACCTATATCCTTGCATTCGATCAAGGCACTACCAGCTGCAGAGCACTAATTTTTGATAAAAAAGGAACAATTATTTCCACTTCTCAGAGAGAATTCACACAGTATTTTCCGCAACCGGGCTGGGTAGAGCACGATGCAATGGAAATTTGGTCTACGCAGGTGGCTATGGCTGCTGAAACTGTTACTAAAAAAGGATTAGAAGCAAAAGATATAGCCGCCATAGGAATTACAAATCAACGTGAAACCGTTGTTGTCTGGGACAAAAAAACCGGTAAGCCCGTTTATAATGCCATCGTATGGCAAGATAAAAGAACAGCCGAATATTGCGACCTTTTAAAAAGCGAAGGCAAATCCAAATGGATAAGAGAAAAAACAGGTCTGGTCATTGACGCTTATTTCTCCGGAACAAAAGTAAAATGGATATTAGATAATATAGAAGGGGTAAGGGAAAGAGCTGAGGCAGGTGAATTAATAATGGGAACCATAGATTCCTGGCTTATCTGGAATATGACCAAAGGTGAATTGCACGTGACCGATGTAACCAACGCTTGCAGAACACTTTTATTTAATATCAACACGCTGGAATGGGATGACGAACTTTTAAAATTGTTTACCATACCAAAAAGCATGTTGCCAAGTGTAAAACAGTCTAGTGAAGTCTATGGACATACAGCACCGGGATTGTTTGCTACCAGAATTCCAATTTCCGGGATAGCAGGGGATCAGCAAGCTGCCTTATTTGGACAGATGTGTACCAGGCAGGGAATGGTAAAAAACACCTATGGTACCGGATGTTTTATGTTAATGAATATTGGTGATAAACCAATAGTATCTGAGAACAATCTTCTTACTTCGGTGGCCTGGCAAATTAATGGAAAAGCTGAGTACGTCCTGGAAGGAAGTATATTTATTGCCGGCGCTGTTGTGCAGTGGCTTAGAGATAGTCTTAAAATCATAAAAACATCTAAGGAAGTGGAACAACTGGCGGGCTCTGTAGAGGATTCCGGCGGGGTATATTTTGTTCCTGCTTTTGCAGGATTGGGTGCACCACACTGGAATCAGCATGCACAGGGCACTATTTTTGGTCTTACCCGGGGCAGTACAGATGCCCATATTGCCAGGGCTGCACTGGAATCGATTGCGTTCCAGACCATGGATATTTTAAAGGCTATGGAAGCAGATTCGGGAATTTCAATTAAGGAATTACGAGTAGATGGAGGCGCTACAGTCAACAATTTACTTATGCAATTCCAGGCTGATGTATTAAATACAGTAACAATAAGACCTAAAATTATTGAAACTACGGTGATGGGAGCTGCTTTCCTAGCAGGACTGGCAGTAGGTTATTGGGAAAATCTTGAAGAAATTCAGGAAATCTGGCAATCCGATGTACATTTTAAACCAACCACAGACCGAGATTCAATAAACAGTCATATTGCAGGCTGGTATAAAGCCATAAATGCTTTAGAATTTTGGACAAAATAGCTAAAAATCAATAGTATATATGACACCATTTATCGCAGAAATAATAGGCACCTTTCTGTTAATCCTTCTGGGGTGCGGAGTAAATGCCAATGTAGTGCTGAAAGATACAAAAGGACACAATAGTGGATGGATTGTAATTACCACGGGATGGGCCTTTGCGGTTTATATAGGCGTACTCGTTGCCGCTCCATACAGTGGTGCGCATATCAATCCGGCTGTGAGTATAGGTCTGGCCGCTGCAGGGGAGTTTCCCTGGGAAAGTGTTCCCTCCTTTTTGCTTGCCCAATTTATTGGAGCTATGCTGGGTGCCGCATTAGTATGGCTGATGCACAAAGATCATTTTGACCGTACTGAAGAACAAAGTTTAAAACTTGCGGTGTTTAGTACCAGCCCGGCAATCAAAAATACCTTCACAAATCTTCTGGGGGAAATTTCCGGAACATTTGTGCTGGTTTTCGCTGTTCTGTTCTTTACCGATGCCACGATTATTGAGTCGGAAGCTGTAATAGGCTTAGGCTCTCTTGGAGCCTTACCCGTAGCCATTGTCGTTTGGGGGGTTGGTCTATGCCTGGGCGGAACCACTGGTTATGCAATTAACCCGGCAAGGGATCTCGGACCAAGAATTATGCATGCTCTTTTACCCATAAAAAATAAAGGCTTGAACAATTGGTCCTATTCATGGATACCTGTAATTGGACCCATTGTGGGAGGAGTACTTGCCGCCCTCCTTTACCTGGCGTTTCCTATGGTTTAAATGCAATATTTTCTATAAAGATTTTACAATTGCCTGTGAAGCAATGTAAGCCCCGGTCCATGCGTTTTGAAAATTAAATCCACCGGTAACCGCATCTATATTCAGTACTTCACCGGCGAAATACAGATGTGGAAGAATTTTACTCTCAAAAGTCTTAAAATTTACCTCTTTCAAATCTACACCCCCGGCAGTAACAAATTCTTCTTTAAAGGTGCTCTTGCCATCGACATTGAATTCTGAAGCTGTTATAAACTGACTGAGCCTTTCCAGCTGCTTCCGGGAAACATCGGCCCATTTCAAATCCTTGGCTATATCTGATGCAACTACCAATTTACCCCATAACCTGGCCGGGATATCGATAGCCTTTGTCTTATAAATCGTCTTCTTTGGATCGATTTGTTTAATTTCATTAAAAAGAGACAAAAGTCCCTGTTTATGATAGTCCGGCATCCAATTTATCCTAACTCTAAATCTGTAGTCGTAGTCATTTAACAATCTGGCAGCCCTAGCCGATAGTTTTAAGACAGCGGGACCGCTCAGACCCCAATGGGTGATTAGAACAGGGCCTTCCTCAATCAAATTAAGAGCTCTGTTTACCCTGCTTTTAAATTTAGCATTAACCTCCTTCCCCATCATTTGTCGGGGTAAAATTTCAATTCTGGCTTGCATACTCAGTCCCGGTATTCCGGAAATTCTACTATCATTAATATTAAATGTGAATAAAGAAGGTACAGGGCTCACAATTTTATGTCCGAGCTGTTCTAACAAAGTCCAAATTTTAGTACTACTCCCTGTTGCAACGACAATTCTTTTTGCCTGATATGTCTTTTTAACAGATTGAACTTGCCATGCAACTTTTTCATCTAATTTTGAATCTTTCTGAGGCAGCAGATTTATTACTGAACTGCTCTTAAGGAGGGTAATTTCGTATTTCCGAATTTCGTTAAGAAAACAATTGATAATGGTTTGGGAAGAGTTAGATTCAGGAAACATTCTGCCATCAGACTCCGTTTTTATATGTATTCCGCGTTTCTCAAAAAACGCTATGGTATCTAAAGTAGAATAGATGTGAAATGGACCCAGAAGTTCCTTTTCTCCTCTCGGATAGTTTTTTACCAATGAAGATGGTTCAAATTCGGCATGTGTAACATTGCAACGGCCACCACCAGATACTTTAACTTTAGAGAGGACCTGTTTTCCGCGTTCCAGAATCGCTACTTTTAGTTCAGGATTTGCTTCTGCGATATGAATTGCACAGTAAAATCCGGCGGCTCCTCCTCCTATTATAATGACATCAAACATTACCTGACCCGCTCCGGGTAATTAGTGATAATACCATCAACCCCGTATGATTTCAGTTTTGAAATTTGTTCTGCATCATTTACGGTCCATGTATATATTTTTAAACCATGACTTTGAATTTTCGAAACGTTTGCTTTGGTTAAGCTCATATAATTGGGGTTTATAGCTACAGCATCTAATTCTTCTGCAATAGCAATGGCATCTAAAGGATTGGCTTCCGTGAGGACAGCAATTTGTATGTTCTTATTAATAGTGCGCATGTCCTTTAGTTCCTCCCAGTTAAAGCTGGATATCAGAAAATCATCCAAACCCCAGCCCTTGTTCTCCATATAAGAATTTATAATTTGAGTTACACCTGCAGAGGTGCCCGGTCCTTTTAGTTCAATATTTAAGGATACCTTATGATCTATTAAATCTAAAACTTCAATTAGTAAAGGAATTTTGTGATCTCCTGTTACGGTCAAATTTTTAAGATCATCCAAGTTCAAACTTTCAATATCACCGCTGCCATTTGTTAACCGATCTATTTTATCATCATGAAACACTACTATTTCACCGCTTGCGATTTTAAAGACATCTATTTCTATCATGTCCACATTCAGATCCAATGCTTTCTGAATAGAGGCCAGGGTATTTTCTGTCTCATGCCCCATGGCCCCCCTGTGTCCTATATTTAAAATGGTGTTATCTTTTTCTCTACAATTCATAAAAAATAGAATAAGTATAAATGGTAGTAATCTTCTCATCAAATTGAACTTTTATTTACTCAAAAGTACGATATGATCCTTAGAATTATCAATAATGAGCCATTTATTAATAATGAAATATTATTATGGTTTATTTACGTATATAATATTATTAATATTAATTATTTATGAATATCATAATAAATATTTATTAATTTTATCATATCAGCAACCAATTAATTTGAAAACTATGTTTACAAAACAAAATTTATTAGCTACATTGGCCGGCTTTGTGGTCATGTTCGTACTTGGTTACGCGATCTGGGGATTCGCGATGGTTGATTTTTTTGAACCACACATCATAAATGACGTCATGAAAGACCCCCCTGAAATGCTTCTGCTTGCCATAAGTAATGTTATTGCAGTCTTTGCCCTAAGCACTATTTATAGCAAGTGGGCAGGAGGAATCCATAATGCAGGACAGGGTTTTAAATTTGGAATCTGGATCGGAATTTTTACTGGTCTCGGATTAGGTCTTCTTAATCAGTCTACATCTGAGATAATGGATATGACAGGTCAGATAGTGGAGGCTTTATTAGAAATTATCTTTTATGGTATTATCGGAGCTGTAATTGCTTTGGTGTATAAAGCAACCGCTCCAAAAGAATCCGCAGCATAAGTATTCCTTATGATGAATCTGCGATGTATATTTTGCATTGCAGATTCACTATAATTTTATCAAATTAATCTAAAAGATTATAGATAAAAGATTCTAGTGGAGAAATCTCCACATTAATTTTACCTATTCCATCAATAATCTTCAGCTCTTTCTCGGTTTTGCCATACAAGGCATCTTTCACCTTAAATGACCCCTCTTTCAACTGCCATTGCTTTATAATTTCAGGTGGAATTTTTAATTGAAAAGAATAGGATTCCCCGGCATCAAAATTAGAAATGACTATTACTTTTTGATTGCCGGACCATCGTACATATGAAAGTACTCTGTGGTTATAATTCTGCGTATGCTCTTTGTTGTAATAATGTATATCTGCATATTTACCCATTAAGGCCTCGCTGCCAATAGTAAAATTGAGTAATCGTTTATAAAAGTCTCTTAATTCCTTTTCTTCAGGCAAAAGTTGACCTCCATCAAACTCTTTATTATTTACCCACCGTTGATGGTTGGGTACCCCGATATAGTCAAATATGGATGTACGGGTAGGGCTGCCGAAACCAGCATTTTCTTTAGCGGGTTCACCCACTTCCTGACCAAAATAGATCATAGTTGGCGAAGTGCTAATTGTAGCTGAAACCACCATGGCAGGTTTTCCCTTTTCAGCACTCCCGGCAAAATCCGGACTCGCAATACGCTGTTCGTCATGATTTTCAAGAAAATGCAACATTTGATGTTCAATATCCTGCATTCCTTTTTGTACCATCGGAATATGGTCTGTCCAGCCATGACCTTGCATAATGTGCTTCAGGCTGTCGTAGAATTCAACCTTGTCATAGAGGTAATCCATTTTGCCTTTATAAATATAAGTCCTGTATAAATTGGGATTATATACCTCAGCCAAGAGAAAAGCATCAGGGTTTTTCATTTTAATATTCGAATTCAGGTAGCTCCAGAATTCCACAGGTACCATTTCGGCCATGTCAAAACGAAATCCATCCACTCCCATCTCCAGCCAATACAAGGCAATATCCTTAAACTTTATCCAAGAATCCGGGAGGTCCTTATCAGACCAAAAAGCATAGTGTGCCATATAATCCTTTTGAGTGAATTCATCAGGTAAGGTTTCAAAATCATATGATCCATCAGGCCGCACGCCATAATTTATTTTCACAGTTTCATACCAATCATTAATGTCCGGTTGCGCCAGACGCGAGCCATTCCCTGTCCATTTTGCGGGGTTCTCATCAAATTTACCATCTGCCATAGGGTGTTTTTCACCTCCAAGAGGCAAGTAACCGTTTGGCCATACCGGTACTTTAAAGGATTGCTCCGTGATATAATAATAATTGTTATCCTTATTGTATTCAATGGTTGAATCGTCATTTGCCCCGAATGGTTCGTGACCATCCGGTGTTGACCCACCTTCATATTTTCGCGCAACATGATTTGGCACTATGTCTATTAAAACTTTTAATCCGACATTATGTGTCCGCTCAATCAAAGATCTGAACTCCTCCAGCCTGTTTGTCGGGTCATCCGCAAGGTCTGGATTTACATTGTAGTAATCTTTAACGGCATAGGGAGATCCAGCCCTTCCTTTTACAACATCCGGGTCATCATTAGAAATATCATATACTGTATAATCCGTTACCAAAGCATGATGTGGCACCCCGGTATACCATATATGAGTGATACCCAGATCTTTGATCTCTTTTAAAGCCTTTTCTGTAAAATCAGAAAATTTTCCCACTCCATTTTCCTCAATAGTTCCCCAGGGCTTATTTGTGGTATTTGTATTACCAAATAAACGAGTAAATACCTGATAGACAACTTTTTTATTTGATTGATTTAAGCTATTCATTTGTTTAATATTTGTTCGTTCTTTTTCCTCAACGCATCCTAGGAGTACAAAGCAACTTAATAACACCAATATGATCCTTCGCATTTTAGTCAGATTTTTTGGTTAATAGTACTACTCCATTATTTTTTAATTGCAATTCATTTTTCAAAATAACTTCCTCTAAGGAAAGTATATTTTTAAATCTATTATCAAAGAGATTCATTTCGTTAAAACGTTCCAGGTTTAAGGAATAGGGTTTCTCATTTTTGTTTAGAATAAGCATTACAGTTTCATCCTCATTCTGCCTGAAAATTACATAAACCCCTTCTTTTGGAACAAAATGAACCGTTTTACCTGTATGGATAGCCGAACTTTTTTTTCTATAGTTCAGCAATGTTTTGGTAAATTCCTGCATTTCTTTTTGTGCTTTTTTTAGACCTTCCCCCGTAAAGGCGTTAACAACATCCTTTTTCCATCCCCCCGGAAAATCGGACCGGATTAGACCATGATCTCCGGGATTTTCAGTATTGCTTAGTAATACTTCCGTACCATAATAAATTTGTGGTATTCGTGGAGCAGAAATAATAAATGCGAGTGCCATTTTTGTTTTAACAAAATCATCATTTAACTGGGTAAATAAACGATCCATGTCATGATTATCTCCAAAAAACAATATTGAGGAAGGATCGTGATAAGCAAAATCATTGGCCAGTCCTTCATACAGTTTTATTAAACCCGAATCCCAATTCTCTTCCTCATTAAGTGCTTCTACTAATGCACGTTGTAAGGGAAAGTCCATTGTTGTTTTCAGGTTAGATTGATAACCATCAGAATTTAGTATTCCCTGTTGCCAATAGCGAACCAAAAGAGGGTTATATGTCCATTCCTCTCCAACAATATTGAATTCCGGATATTCTTCCATAATTTCTCCGGCCCATCTAGACATAAACTCCTTATCCGGATAAGGGTACGTATCCTGTCTTATTCCTCCTAGTTTTAAAGTTTCTATCCACCAAATACTATTCTGAATAATATAATTGGCCATGAACGGATTCTCTTGATTTAAATCTGGCATTGAGGGCACAAACCAGCCTTTATTCATAAGGTCTCTATCTGCCTGAGAAGCGTAAAGATCCTGATTAACCATTCGCTGATGGTTCGTAATCCTGGGGGCAGATCCTTTCTCATAATCTGATTGATAGTTTATCCAATCTTTAAATGGCAAATCTGACATCCACCAATGTTTGGTTCCGCAATGATTGGCCACCTGTTCCATTATTAATTTAATGCCTTTTTCAGATGCCTTTTTTGAAAGCAACTTATATTTCTCAAGATTTCCAAAACGCGGATCCACCTTGTAAAAGTCTGTCATTGCATAGCCATGATACGAAGTCTTAGGCATATCGTTAATCAATAACGGGGTAGGCCATAAAGCGGTAAAACCCATTTCAGATATATAGTCTAAATGATTAATAATTCCCTGAATATCTCCACCATGCCGGGCATAATCATCTTTTCTGTTGATCTTTTTTTCGAGCAATCCGGAGACAATATCTATTTCAGGATCACCATTGGCAAATCGATCCGGAGTAATTAAGTAAATCACATCTGAGGCATCAAAACCTATAAACTCATCAGAAGGCCTTTCCCTTCCAAGTAAAGGATATTCATATGAGATTTCATTTCCTTGCTCACTAGTAAACACAATTTCCATGACACCGGGTGAAGTATCTGTCTCAATTGTAAAATCTAAAAATAAATAATTGGGGCTTTCAGCTCTATGGAAGGCATTCAGGCTAACTCCTTTGTACAGAATAGAGGGCGTAGTTGTGCCTATTCCCTTACCATTTACCATTAATTGCAAATTGGAATTCTTGAATCCCAACCACCAATTCGGAGGCTTTACCCTATTTATTTGAGCGGTTGAAAAAGATACTATCAAAAAGAGCATACCACTTAAAACAATTGATTTAATCAACCCTCCAATTTTCATCATAGGTTAATTTCTTGTGCAGCATCATCTAAATAAAATTATAGAATCGGGCCTTTTAGATGTTTTGAACAATTGTTTCCTGAGATGGTTTCAAAATAACCCTTTTATCGTTTATACGTAGCGTCATTTCAGCGGTCCCATTATATTCAAAACTGGTTTGATTTTCTGTGACATTTACCTTTATAATACGATTTCTGAAATTTACTTTAAATGAATACGATTTCCATTGCTTTGGGATTTTCGGCGCAAAAGACAGTTTGTCATCTTTCATTCGCATGCCTCCAAACCCTTCTACAATACTCATCCAGGTACCAGCCATAGAAGTGATATGTAAACCTTCTTCCACCTCTTTGTTATAATCATCCAGATCCAGTCTTGAAGTACGTAAATAAAACTTATAAGCCTGCTCCATTCTTCCCAACTTCGCAGCCTGAATACTGTGAACACATGGTGACAGGGATGATTCATGGACGGTAAAAGGCTCATAAAAATCGAAATGCCTTTCAAGTTCTTCAACACTGAAATGATCTTCAAATAAATAAAACCCCTGTAAAGTATCTGCTTGTTTTATATAAGGCGAACGCAAAATTCTATCCCAGCTCCATTTTTGATTAATTGGCCTTTGTGAAATATCAAGATCTTCGACTGTAATAAGTTCTTTGTCCAGGAACCCATCCTGCTGAAGGAAAATTTGCAATTCATCCGAATAAGGGAAATATAAATTTTGTGTAATCTCTTTCCATTTATCTGTCTCCGTTTCAGTAAGCGAGGTCCTTCCAATGATCCTGGTATAATCTTCTGTATAACCTTCTTTTACTCTTTGTAATTGTTGCAACGTATATTCCATACACCATTTTGCAAGGTAATTGGTATACCAATTATTATTGACGTTATTCTCGTATTCATTCGGTCCGGTTACCCCAAGAATTACATATTTATTTTTGTCATTGGAAAATGTAGCTCTTTGGCCCCAGAAACGTGAAATCCCTATCAGAACTTCGAGACCCATTTCAGGTATATAAGAATAGTCTCCAGTAAATCTGAAATAATTATATATGGCAAATGCTATTGCTCCATTACGATGGATTTCTTCAAAAGTAATTTCCCATTCATTATGGCATTCTTCCCCATTCATTGTTACCATGGGGTATAAAGCCGCACCATTAACAAAACCCAATTTTTTGGCATTTTCAATGGCCTTTTCCAGGTGATTATATCTGTATTGGAGCAGGTTCCTGGCCACAAGGTGATCCTTGGTAGCCATATAAAAAGGAATACAATAGGCTTCAGTATCCCAGTAGGTACTACCTCCATATTTCTCACCGGTAAATCCTTTTGGCCCAATATTTAATCTGGAATCTGTTCCCAAATACGTTTGGTTCAGGTGAAAAATATTAAACCGAATACCCTGTTGTGCTTTAACATCACCCTGAATGCTTATATCACTCATTTCCCAAATTTTGGCCCAGGCAGCTATTTGATTTTCCAATAGTTTGTCGAATCCTGAGGTGGTAGCAGCTTTCAGGGCTGTTTTTGCAGCCTTCACCAGCTTATCAGCTTTGTGATCTCTAGAAACGGTGTAGCCTCCATATTTATAAAAAGTAACATCTTCACCTTTTTTAGCAGCATGCTCATATTTATGCCCAACCCATACTTCTTTAACTTCTTCAGAAACATCTTCAGCTACCGGTGATCCATCAGCAGTTAATTGGCATTCCATAAAAGTGCAAATCTCAAAATTAGTTTTCATGGTATGGGCTTCTATAAAAGCTTGTTTCCCTTCAGAACTTACATTGGTAACATTCCAGAATTTATCATCCCAATTGCTATCCTCATTAGTAATGCCATTATCTAAATATGGAATAAATTTGATTGCAGCGCTTTTGTTAACCGGTATGATTTTATATTTAATAGCCCCTACTTCATCAATGTCGAGACTTAAAAACCGGGTCACTTCCACATCAACAATAGTTGTATTGGGTAACGTAGCTGTAAAGCTTCTTTTATACCACCCCCCCTTCATATTAAGTTCTCGCCTGAAGCTTTGAATATTGGTGCATGTATTAAGATCTAAAGGTTCTTCATCAACAAAAACATCAATACCAATCCAATTGGGTGCATTTAAGACTTTTGCAAAATACTCGGGGTAACCATTTTTCCACCAACCTACTTTTGTTTTATCCGGGTAGTACACCCCTGCAATATAACTTCCCTGAAATGTGGAACCGGAGTACTGTTCTTCAAAATTTGCACGTTGCCCCATTGCGCCGTTACCAATACTAAAGAGGCTTTCAGATGATTTTACATTTTCCTTGTTAAATCCTTCTTCAATTATGCTCCATTCGTCTGCTATAATGTATTCTTTATTCATTTTCTAATACGTTACTGTCTTATTTAAGAATTGTTTAAAATAGGTAATTACGGATAATTTGCCGGATAAATATCCTAATTTTTACTCTTAAGCAGTAAAATCAGGTCATCCAAAAACTTATAATCTATTTCAGTGAAGTTGTTAAAGCCATGGTCAGCATCAGATAAAACTTTCATATCTCCAATTCCTATACTCTCCATACCGGCTATATTTGCAGCCTCTATTCCGGCCAATGCATCCTCAAAAACAACACAATTTGCCGGTTCTACTCCAATTCTTTTTGCGGCTATTAAAAATACTTCGGGATCTGGTTTTGCCTTTGTAACCTGAGTTCCATCTACAATGGCTTCAAAATAAGGCATTAACTCAACCTTTTCCAAAATAGAAAC
>NZ_CAMYIP010000044.1 GCF_947258525.1 uncultured Eudoraea sp. | reverse complement strand
AGGCTACCAGGAGGGGTGTAGCTGCCGTGATCCCCATTCTTCTGATAATAAAATCCCGGCCGTGAACACTATGTGTCAGTGGGATGTATTTCTTTATCTGCTTAAACACAAAAGATTTTCTGGGATCGAACTTAGTTTCCAGTGAACGAAACATTTTATAGGCAGTATATAAAAGGAAAACACCAAAAACGTAAATGATCCAATCTACCTTATTGATCAACGCCACCCCAAATAAGATCATCGCAGCCCGACAGATGATCGCGCCCAGAATACCCCAGAATAAAACCCTGTGCTGGTATTTTGGTGGGATTCTGAAGGCCGAAAAAATAACGGCGATCACGAATACATTGTCAATACTTAGCGAAAGTTCTATAAGGTATCCGGTGATGTATTTGATTGTGGCGCCATCCGGTGTAAGTCCGGTCGGATTTTCGATCATCCCACGGGTAAAGAGCAAATGCACAACACCGCTAAAACTCAAAGCCACCGTCACCCATAAAGCGGTCCACCTGCTCGCCTCAATTGTTTTTATAACATGATCCCTCTTATTGAAAACGCCCAGGTCCAAAGCAAGGAATAGGATGATCATTAGTATAAAGCCTCCCCAAATGAGCATGCGATCGTATTTATATAGTAAATATACATATCAGAATATATCTACTGAAGAAAGGGGAGTCCAAGGGTCAAAATAGACGCTAAGAAACACTCGTTTTTTAACACTGCTAATTGTAACTTTAAGCGTAGTGTACCTACAGATTACTAACAACCATTTATTCATTAATCAAAATTCATTCAAATGACACGTATTAACCACTCCCTACGAAAAGTGATCCTGGGTATGTTTATGCTTGCCAGCTGTTTTATGCTCCAGGCCCAGAATCAATTCACCACTAAAGAATGGCAGGACGATCTTACATTCCTGCAAGAGAAAGTACACCAGGATTATTCCTTCCTATTCAAGAAAATTTCATCCGAAGAATTTGATGCTTCGGTAGATGAGCTTTATAAAGCTATCCCCACCATGAAGGACCACGAAGTGTTTGCAGGCCTGGCGCGGATCATTGCATCCTTTAAATACGGGCATACACGAATCGGGTTTCGGGATAGCCCGATAAAAATGACACAATTGCCCATTGCTATGTATGAGTTTAGCGATGGCATGTATGTCCAGGGAGTTCACAAAGATTATCCGGATGCCCTGGGGGCCAAAGTAGTGGCTATTGAAGGCGTGCCTATAGATGACGTAATGAAGGCCATTTATCCCCTGGTGCCTTCTGAAAATGATCAATTCTTTAAGGCTTATGGCGTCTTATATGCTACTTCTCCGGAATTTCTGCATGCACAAGGGGTGACCGATTCCCTGAAGGAATCAATACAGTTTACCCTGGAAAAAGAGGGCAAAGAATTCCGGATCCTGGTAAAAGCGGGCGATTTTATGGCCATGCCCCTGGAATATGGCTATATGAAAGCCGGGGAGGACTGGCTACAGGTACGCGATTCGTCAATGACACCGCTCTATCTAAAAAATCTGGACAAGATTTATTATTACGAATACCTTCCGGAACAGAAAACAGTTTATGTACGACAGAGCCAGATCCAGGACGATCCCTCAGAAGATATACCGACCTTCTACGCAAAAGTGTTTGATTTTGTAGAGAACAACGATGTTGAAAAATTGGTGATCGATGTCCGACTCAATGGCGGAGGGAACAATTATAAAAATAAGCCCGTTGTTACCGGTATCATAGAAACGGAGAAGATCAATGAAGCGGGAAAACTCTTTGTGATCATCGGAAGACGTACCTTTTCTGCTTGTCAAAACCTGATCAACGAATTCAGCAATTATACGAATGCCATTTTTGTCGGGGAACCCAGTTCGGAAAACATCAATTTCTATGGGGACAACCGGGAAGTGCAACTTCCCAATACAGGCATCAAGACCTATCTCTCTTTTGCCTGGTGGCAGGACAAGCCCCAATGGGAAGGCGGACCATGGACAGCTCCGCATTTGGCAGTTGAGACGACCTTTGCCCAGTATAAGAACAATGAGGATCCTGTTCTGGATGCAGCCCTCGCATTTGAGGACGACGATTTTATTATTAATCCGATGAACCATCTGACCAATTTGTTTATGTCGGGCAATACGGTTCAGTTGGAAGCAGATGCTGTACGCTTGATAAGCGACCCAAGGTATAAGTTCTTTGATTTTGAGGGGGAATTCAACAAAGCGGGATACAGGCTGTTGGAGGGCAAACAGCTGGAAGAAGCTATCTATGTGTTTACTATGAATACACAGATGTTTGCAGATTCGGCCAATACCTGGGACAGCCTGGCAGAGGCGTATTGGAAGGCCGGGGATCTGGTAAAGGCAACGGAATATTACAATAAAGCCATTGAACTAGACCCCAAAGGCGGGGTAGGCGACAATGCCCGGACCATGCTCAAGAAGATGAAGGAAGGCGATCCGCATAAGTAAGGAGTAGGGGAGTCAGGAATTTTATTTGTCTTGAGAAGATGGCACAAAAATTGTTTACCTTGATATCGTAAAAACAATACACCTATGAAACCATTACACAAATACCCCCTGTTGATCCTATCTATGTTTCTTTTGCTATTTACTGTGAATGTACAAGCGCAGGATGATAAGGTCGACAAGAAAGCGAATGAACTGGTTCGGGCGTATCAGGCCGAAGTGGGTTTGACCATTGAACAAGCGACCGAATTTCAAAAAGCGATCAAGCACTATTTGATAAAGCGCAAGGAAGTAAAGGTCATGGATGCCTCTGCGCAGGACAAAACCAGTATGCTGAAAGATGTTTCGGATATGGAGAACAAGGCCATGGTGGCCATTCTTGACGCCAAGCAAATGAAAGCGTATAAAAAATTGAAAAAAGAACTACAGCCTATGTAGTTCCTCAAAACAAAAGAAAACCATGTAGTGAGTTTTTACTCTACTACATGGTTTTTTTTATGCCCATTTTTACCTACTTTCATTCATTGAAATTCAACCAATAAATTTCCTTGAAAATGAGATCAATTCAACAACTACTCATCCTGGGTCTGTGCCTTGCGATGACATCTGTCTATGGGCAAAAGAAACCGGATAATCCCTATTCAGGCCTATCCTGGAGGAGCCTTGGACCGGCCCTTACTTCCGGTAGGATCGCCGATATTGCCATCCATCCCGATAATGAAAATACATGGTATGTAGCCGTAGGTTCCGGAGGGGTCTGGAAAACTACAAATTCGGGAACTACATGGAAGCCTATATTCGACAGCCAGAAATCCTATTCCATTGGCTGCGTCACCATCGATCCGAATAATTCGCATACGATTTGGGTTGGTTCCGGTGAAAATGTAGGGGGTAGGCATGTTGGTTTTGGCGATGGCATCTATGTTAGCCATGACGATGGGAAAAGCTGGAAGAATAAAGGATTAAAAAAATCAGAGCATATTTCCAAGATCATCGTGCATCCGGATAATCCGGATACCATTTGGGTGGCCGCACAAGGACCTCTTTGGAGCAAAGGCGGTGAACGCGGGGTATACAAATCTACGGATGGGGGAGAGAGCTGGAAGCGCACCCTGGGCGATAGCGAATGGGTAGGCGCTACAGACCTACTTATTGATCCGAGAGATCCAATGGTACTATATGCAGCTAGCTGGCAGCGCCACAGGACCGTTGCTGCTTATCTCGGTGGCGGACCGGGATCCGGTATCCATAAAAGTACAGATGGAGGAGAGACCTGGGCTAAACTTTCCAGCGGCATTCCGAAATCTAACCTCGGGAAGATCGGACTTGCCATGAGTCATTTTGATCCGAATACGATCTATGCAGCTATAGAAACAGACCGACTCAAGGGCGGGATCTATATGTCTGCAGATGCAGGCCACTCCTGGAGCAAACAAAGCAATACGGTTTCCGGAGGTACGGGTCCGCATTACTACCAGGAATTATACGCTTCGCCGCATCATGACGGTACATTGTACCTGATGAACAATTATGTGCAGGTCTCCAAAGACCACGGGAAGAATTTCAGTACGATGAATGAAAAGAAAAAGCATGTAGACAGTCATGCCATGGCATTTAAATCATCGGATCCCAATTATGTGCTCTTTGGTACAGATGGAGGTTTGTACGAAAGTTTTGATCTTACAAAGAGCTGGAAGTACATCCGGAATCTTCCTGTGATCCAGTATTACAAAGTAGCGGTGGATGATTCGGCTCCCTTCTATAAGATCTATGGGGGTACCCAGGATAACGGCTCACATGGCGGTCCGTCACGGACACGCTCTTCGGCCGGGATCCTTAATTCCGATTGGTGGGTTACTCTGGGAGCAGATGGCCATCAGAGTGCCACAGAACCCGGGAATCCTGATATCACCTATGGGGAGTTTCAACAAGGGTGGTTATGGCGTGTAGATCAGACCACGATGGAGACTGTTTTTATTCAGCCTCAGCCCGGAGCAGGGGAACCTGCAGAACGCTTTAATTGGGATGCACCTATTTTGGTGAGTCCGCATAAACCCACACGTTTGTATTTTGCTTCACAGCGCGTATGGCGATCAGAGAACAGGGGAGATGCCTGGACAGCCGTATCGCCCGACCTAACACGGAACCAGGAACGCTTGGCCTTGCCGATCATGGGTGGACAGCAGAGTTGGGACAATGCATGGGATGTAAATGCCATGTCTAATTACAATACGATCACATCGCTTGCTGAATCTCCTATACAAGAAGGCTTGTTGTATGCCGGAACCGATGATGGAATTCTCCAAGTATCCGAAGATGGGGGCGCAAACTGGCGCAGAATAGAATTAGGCAATATCAAAGGAGTGCCGGCTACGCCATTTGTAAATGATGTACGCGCCGATCTCTTTGATGCCAATACGGTCTACCTGGTTTTGGACAACCATAAAAATGGGGATTACAGACCGTTTCTGTTGAAAAGTACTGACAAGGGGAGGACCTGGCAATCCATCAATGGGAATTTGCCGAATCCATTGCTGACCTGGCGACTCGTGCAGGACCACGAGCAAAAAAGCCTTCTTTTTGCCGCTACTGAATACGGGGTATATATGACCCAGAACGGTGGGCAACAGTGGACGCAATTAAAGTCGGGCATGCCTACCATAGCCATCAGGGATATCACGATACAACGCAGGGAGAATGACCTGGTAGCCGCTTCCTTCGGCCGTGGTTTTTATGTAATGGATGATATGAGTCCGCTGCGGAATTTCGCGGCCACAGCAGCACAAGAGGCGAGTTTATTTGATGTAAAACCGGCCTATTGGTATGTAGAAGGGGAGGAATTATACGGACAGGGGAATGCGGAGTATGCTGCCAAAAATCCGCCGTATGGAGCCGTGTTTACCTATCATTTAAAAGATTCTATTGCCTCGCTCAAATCCCAGCGAAAGCTAAGTGAGAAAGGCAAGACAACCGTGGCATTCCCCGGATGGGATGCCTTGGAGGAGGAGAAATTACAAGCGAAACCGGCCATTTGGTTTATTGTCAAAGATGGGCAGGGACAGCTGGTTGATATGGTTAAGGGGAAAAACAAAAAGGGGTTCAACCGGGTGAGCTGGGGCTTAAGTGTCGCCGATAGGAGTGGAGTGCCTTTAAAAGCGCCGCCACCGGTAGAGGATTATTTTTCATGGGGTATAAAAGCCACTCCGGGGGATTATACAGTAACCATGTCTAAGGTGGTCGATGGAGAAGAAACGGTTTTGGCAGGTCCGAAAGGATTTAAAGTAGTGCCTTTGACCAAAGGAGCCTTACCGGGCGCTTCCTATGATGATATTGTAGCTTTTAGGAAGACCTTTGAAGGCTTCCAGCAGGAGATGAGCTCAGTGCAATCTGTTTTAAACAAAAATCAGCAGAAGGTGGGCGCCATGCAGCGTGCCTTGACGAAGGCTACGAATCCGACATCTGCACTGGTGCAGCAATTGCACGAAGCACGTTCGTTCTTACAAAGTGTAGATACAGAAATGAATGGGAACAAGGCTAAGGCTGAAGTAGGGGAACGGGATGATCCAACGCCGGGCTCGGGTGGATTTATCGGTACGGTTGCTTTGGCTACCAGTACATACGGGCCTACGGACAATCATAAGTCGGCCTTACAGGTAGCGCAGACACAATTGCAGTCGATCAAAGGCAAATTGGATCAATTTGTGAAAGAGACCATGCCTTCGTTAGAAGCAGCTGTGAAAGCTGCGGGAGCGCCGTGGATCGAAGGGCAGGGGCTTAAGGATTAAAAAAGTTGTGGGAGTACGTCAAAGACGTAGCCATGGAGCCAGTATAGGATGATAAAAACGACCAAGGTGCCGAAGCAACCGCATTTGCCACCTCCGATCTTCTTGGCTCCAAAGAAGGCGATTATTGCGCGAATCAGGTTTTTTCATGGTTAATAGCTAGCTAATTTAAACGGGCCCGACGAGATGTTTAAGGGCCTCATAGACGATGACGGCAGGCCATACTATAGCTTTTAGGACGCCTACTACTCCTGCCCAAAAGGTGCATGCTGCTTTGATGTAATACACGGCGGCCCCAAGTATTCCGAGGAAGTAGAACATTCCACCACCGGCGGCTTTGGCTTTAGATTTTGACATTATGGTTGTTTTTAAAGGGATACTTTAACCCGATTTTGAGTCCAGATACCCGGTTATTTCTGTTGAAGGTAAAAAATGATGTACCTTCTTGCAAAATTTTGGGGATGAATCCTTGGAACCGCATACTTTTTATTTTATGCCTGTACCTGGGTTTTGGCGCTGAGCTGAACGCACAGGATTTAACTGCACAGCAAAAGGAGCGCCAGGCTGAAAAGGACAGGGAACCGCGCTTATTTGTGTATGATACAACATACCTGGCCAGTGTGCAAGCAGAACGGGCCGAAATACTTCGTCAAAAGATCCTGATAGATTGCCTGGATATATCTGATAAGAAAAGAGATAAGTTACTACGCGATCTCTATAGGCACAAACGCTCAAAGCGACTCAACAAAATTCTACTCGCTACTACGACCTATGAAGAAGAGGCAGCGCATGATCCTGATAATGATAAATAAGTAAGAATATCAGTAGATAGGGGATATTCAGTAATATACTATTTGACATAATATAAATTATAGGACAAATGTTCAAACTTGTTGTCCATCTCAAAAGAAGCTATTTGATAGCTATATTCTATTATGTCAAAAATCCCACAGACATCTCGTTACTATAGAATAATTGTAACTTGGGCCATTAAGCTAGAAGCGGTATGCTCCATATTTCGCTGTGTCCATTTTTTGTATCTATAATTTGTCGCTAGGTAAAATAGTCACTACTAACCACTATTTAGCCAAAATTTTATGGGGTCGATTTGCCAACGCATCATCCAGGTAAAAACTGACAATATTATAAAACTAAGCTATTAAATAAACTCGCACTTAATGGGATCGTTTTTATTTTTCTTAGATGTCTTTCAATAGATACTATTTTTTGAGATTATAAATGGTTTGAGTTGGAAAGGCAAAATCTAATTTTGCTTTTTCAAAACGCTCTAAAATATCAAGATTAATCTTGTTTTGAGCAAGTGGTATATCTGCTTCTTTTCTTATGTAGTAAATGAACAATAGTACAAGAGAAAAATCTGCATAATTTTCAAAAAACACAACAGGTTCGTCAGTAAGAATGTCTTGATTGTCGGTTACAATTTCTTTTAAAATAGTCATTGATTCCTTCATTTTTTCTGGACTAGTAGAATACGTTAAACCTAATCTTAACATGATTTTTCGAGTGGGTTCAAGAGCTACATTTTCAACACTATTACTAATAAACTTAGAATTAGGTATAGTTACTAAAGAACCAGATAAAGTCCTAATTCTTGAACTACGTATGCCAATGTCTTCAACTTTACCATCAAAACCATCTATTTTAATTCGGTCGTCAATTCTAAATGGTTTATCAGTAAAAACAGAAATCCCTCCAAAGATATTTTGTAAATAATCTTTTGCTGCTAAGGCAAATGCCAAACCTCCAATTCCTAAACCTGCTATTAAACCTGCTAAATTATAACCAATAAGATCAAAAGCTATAATTACACCAATCATCCATACGATAACAGTTATGACTTTGGTAATAATTGGCAACAATTGTTTTTTAGATTTACTTTCAGATATTTCAATTGCGGGCTCCATGTATCTTTCAACCATGGCATTTAGAAGACGAGCTGCGAACCATGTTATACAAATTACGATAAGTACTTTATCAGTATTTGAAACAAGAAGTGCAATATTGGAAGTCATATTTAACTGTTGCATTCCTATATAGAATCCAAAAATTGCAATGGCAAAAATAACAGGCTTCTCTAAAGTATCAACTAACACATCATCAAGCTTTGTTTCTGAACTATTAATAAGCCCTTTGGATATTTTCTTAAAGATAAAATAAGCTGCTTTGGCAATTATAATGCCACCAACAATGTATGCCAATGCAATCAACCATTGGGATAATGTATTCATAAAATATTGTTCTGATAGGAAATCTGTCATCTTTGAATTCTTATATATAATTATTGTATTGTTGTAATAACATAAACTTCACTTAATAAGTTTTAGATTTTAAATGCAAATCCATTTGTGGAAAGGGTATTGTGACCTTATTTTCAGCGAATTTTTTGTTTATAGTTCTACGGATATCACTTTTTATTCTATCTATTCCAAATATATTTTCACTATAAAACAAAACTTGAAAATCTAATGATGAATTTCCAAAATTCATCATTCGAGCTTCAATAAATTTAGGATTTGATATACCTGGATGCTCAATAGCACTTTCTTCTAAAATTTTTATAACTAAATCTACATCACTAGCATATGCCACACCAACATCGATTTTAAATCGTGTTACTTCTGCCTGATGACTCCAATTTATTACTTTATTGGTTGTGATCAATGAATTAGGAATTATAATAGAAATATCATCTCTATTTAAGGCTTTGGATGTACGTAGGCCAATACTTTGAATTTTTACCACATCACCGTCAATTTCTAAAATATCATCAATCCGTATGGATTTTTCTGAAAGTAAAATTATACCCGATAGGACATCGTTAAATGTTTGTTGTAAACCCAATCCTATACCAACAAGTAAAGCAGCAGATCCTGCAATTAATACCGTTACTTTGACTCCGATAGATTCCAAAATTAAACCAATTGCTATGACCCATATAATATATTTTATAATTTGAAATAATGCATAAGTATTCCTTTTATCAAGGTTTTTTAATTTAGCTTTTCTAAAAAGGGATTTTTTAAATACCCATAGTATTAATTTGGTAATTGTAAAAATTATCAAAACACTTACTAACGTATAAACCTGTATTGTATATACACCAATAGAAATCAGCTCAAATTCTAAAAAGTCCTTTAATGTTTCCATATCATATTTTTTAAAATCCTGTTTTTTGTGATTAGTTCCTTTTTATTATTGTCTTAAAGCCACTTTCGTTTACTAAAATACATAAGCATTCCAACGGCAATTAATATCATCACGCCCAACATAATAAAATAACTGTATTCAAATTTTAGTTCGGGCAATACTTCGAAATTAGTGCCATAAATACCTGCAATAAAAGTCAATGGAATAAAGATGACTGAGAAGATCGTTAATAACTTCATGACATCATTCAGCTTGCTACTGATCGTTGTATGATAGATATTCAATTGGTCAGAAAGAATTTCGCGATAGGTTTCTGACGAATCGATTGCTTGGTGAATGTTGTCTAACAATTCCTTAAAATGGATATTGTTATTTTCATTGATCAACTCGGATTCCATTTTAGATAAAGCCAAGATCATTTCTTGGGCAGGGCTTATATTTTTTCTCAAAAAATTCATTTCCCTTTTATAGGTGTAAATTTCGTCGATGACACTTTTTCTTGGTTCCTGTAATAAGGATTCTTCCAGAGCTTCAATTTTTTCACCAAGAACGCCGAGAATAAAAATGTAATTGTCAACTACGATGTCTAATAAGGCAAATGCCAAATAATCTGTTCCACTAGTCCTAATTCGTTTTTTTTGATTTCTAATACGATCTCGTACAGGTTCAAATACGTCTCCTTTTTTTTCTTGAAATGATAACAATGCGGTATCGGTAATAATAAGACTTAAATTCTCAACGGAAATATTATCAGAGTGACTGTTTTGTTGCAGCATCTTTATGGATAGTAGAATGCAGTTACTGAATTCCTGAACCTTAGGTCTGGCATTAACATTCATGACATCTGCAAGAACAAGTTTATCAAAATTGAAGCCTTCAGCTATTTCTTCGATAATGGATGTTTCATGAAGACCGTCCATATTGAACCAAGTTACAGTAGCAGTTTTTTTCAGTTCAAGCAGGGCATCTAGGTTCTCAACTGTTTTTTCTTGCAGATGTTCGGCATCAAAATCAACTATACGTAGTAAAACTTCATCCATTTTTTGTTCACCCCTGAAGAACATGTCGTCAGGTGATCGCCCTATATCTTCTTTGCGTTTCTTTACAATTCTTGCCATGGTTTTATGTGGATTAAAAACATCTTTTACATTGAAATTCTTTTTCTTTCCCTTTAATTACTGAAATAAAATCATTTCAAGCTAGATGACATTTTGATTTACTAATTATCCTATTTTTTACAATTCGTGATTTATCTGTATTCGCATATAGAGCGTTCAGTTCTTTTTTTGAATACACTTTTTGCACTTGCTTGACACCTGGATTGATAAGGTAGCGATTGGAAATAACTTTGCGTCCAAGTAATATTCTAAATTCCATAATATTACGACTAGCCAGAGAAAGTTCAATGGCAAAAGTATCTTCACCATTGGTCACAGGTGTTCTAATAATAAATCGTTCTTCTGATATGCCAAAAAACCCTTAATGGATCGCTTGCCTAATAGCTCAAGGCTGGCTCCTTCGGGCAGCGAAAAGAGTGTTCCATTACTCTATGTAATGGAACTTGGGATAGAAAATTTTTCAGAAAAGTACGCCAGTCTAACCGCTTTTTTTCCAAAACAAAGTTACAAAACGCAGAACAATATAGTACATTTAACAATATGGGATTATCCTGATTCTCAGCTGTTATGACTACTATATTTTAAAGCTTCAGATTTAGACCTCTAAAACCCTTACACTGTGTATCGCAGGGATATCCCAGGCTTCCTGGATCTTTCCGTCAGCAATACTCCAGACTACAACAGCGTCTACTTTTATTGGCTTGCCCTTGAGTGTCATAGAATCCTTCACATGAGTTACCACCAATTCATCTCCCATAGGAATGGTAGAGATCACATTCACCTTAAAGCTACCTCCCGTTTTGCCGGCCATTTTCTTGAAAAAGTCGGCAAAGCCTGTAATCCCATGATAATCGCCATGCAGTTCAGGTAGTTCCCGATTAAAATAGTGCCATACAAAGTTATCTGCTATGACTTCTGCACTTTCCTCCATATTGCTAAGGTCTAGTCGTTGCAATACGGCCATATTCGGATGTTCTTTGTTCATTAGGCTACGTATTTATACGTTGTTTCTTAGCGCGAAATATATGTAATACAAGTGCGCCATAGGTAACAGTTATTATGATGATAGCAATCACGATTCCAGCATATGGGATCATGCCTACTAATCGTAACAAGATCGCAATAGTTAAGGCAACTAACGTAACAGGCCAAAAGCCCCAATTCTTGTCTTTTCTATTCCTCAGATAGTAAGCAATCAATATAGCAGCCACGATCTGGCCAAACAGCAGACTAAATACAAACACTGCAGCGGCAAAAAGCCCTAATTTGACACCTATTGTTATAATAAAAGCAAGGAGGATTGCCACTGGAACTCCAATCAGGTAGAGCAAGCCGAAGCCAAAACTCTTTAACAACCTGTCTTCTATATCTTCTACTGCAGCTGAAAATCCATTTCTAAAGAGGGCGTGGAAGACCAGAATAGCTAGAAAGGCAGACAAGATAAAGATCAGCCATTTTTTCAATGCGTTAGCCCCAAACATAGTTGACGTTAATGATGATTCTTCCTCAAGATCCTCATTGAACTGAGCTTCTGCATTTACCAACGCATTATTGAAATTAATTTCTCCATCGCTCTGCCAGTATTCCACATCTTTATGGAATTTCGCATTGGACCCAAGGGTGAACTCGTTTACCGCTATTTTTGAAGCTCCCCGAATAGTTCCATCAATGTACACATCTCCGCCACTGATTTTTAGCTCCTCTATAACCGCCCCATTATTGACTACAACATCTCCGGCAAAGCAAACGAGCTTGCCATGTATACGCGCATTTTCATTAATAAAAACGGCCCCTCCAAAAACAACTAAGTCATCTCCTATTTCTGAATCAATGGTTATTTTTCCTCCGGCCACACGGACATCATCGGCTATAGGACCCTGGACTATTATCTCCCCTCCGGCCCCGATAAGGTCGCCCTGAATACTGTCGGTAACAGTCCAGTTGCCGCCTGCAATAACCAGGTCGCCTTGTACCGCAGCAGTTACTTTGATGGTTTCACCAGCGAGATATGTATCGTCCGGCTGTACGTTGTCTAGTACGATCTCCTCTCCTGCCTCAAACTGACTAAAAACGGTAATTACAGAAAAGAGGGCAAGTAGTATAGTGGTTAATTTTTTCATGAGTGCTAGGTTTTTAATCAAGCACTAAGCTACTCGCTGTTACCGATTTAAACAATGATATAAGTCATTACGCACCCTACTCTTGGTCTAGGTCTCGACTCCGCTCGACCTGACAGCTCAGGGCTGGGCTTTCCCCTACCCTTCGGCCAGGCTTCGATAAGGTCTCGACTCCACCTCGACTGGGTCTCGACTCCGCTCGACCTGACAGATCGGTATAAACGCTCGACCTCATAACAAATAAACTATGTTGATTATCTTTTTTCAAATACGAATATTTTCCCCTCCTGGGAGGGTCGCCGACGCTTCATAGCTTT